>NZ_JAGUUD010000012.1:0-123812 GCF_020177535.1 Paraburkholderia sp. XV
AAACCAAACCAAACCAAACCAAACCAAACCAAACCAAACCAAACCAAACCAAACCAAACCCCTGGCACTTCTCCCCCTCGTGCAGACTTAATTTTTCCGGTACATATTGAACAACCACGCCGGATCGGTTGCGCGCGCATCGAACCGGCAAAATGAAAGGACCGGGCGTCCCACGCCAATCACCACGACAACGACTATCGCGCGCACCTGGAGATCCACAATGAGTTCAACACTAGCCGCGAGCACCGCGCAAACCCGCCCCGACACATGGCGCACGGTGGTCGCCGCGTCGATCGGCAACGCCCTGGAATGGTTCGACCTCGTCGTCTATGGCTTCTTCGCCGTCGTCATTTCAAAGCTGTTCTTTCCAGCCGGCAACGACACCGTCTCGCTACTGCTAACGCTCGGCACATTCGGTGTGTCATTCTTCATGCGGCCGCTGGGAGCGATCGTGCTCGGCGCCTACGCCGACCGGGCAGGGCGCAAGGCCGCGCTCACGCTCTCTATCCTGCTGATGATGATCGGCACGCTGATCATCGCCGTGCTGCCGACGTATCAGTCGATCGGACTCGCAGCCCCGCTGATTCTCGTCGTCGCGCGGTTGATGCAAGGCTTCTCGGCGGGCGGCGAATTCGGCAGCGCAACCGCCTTTCTCGCCGAACACGTGCCGGGGCGGCGCGGCTATTTCGCCAGCTGGCAGATCGCGAGCCAGGGCCTGACGACGCTGCTCGCCGCACTGTTCGGCATGGTCCTGACAGGCGGGTTGTCGCCGGAACAGATGGCGTCCTGGGGCTGGCGCGTGCCGTTCTTCTTCGGTCTGCTGATCGGGCCCGTCGCGTGGTACATCCGCACGAAGCTCGACGAAACCCCCGAGTTCCTCGCCGCCGAAACCACCACCACGCCGATTCGCGATACCTTCGCGAGCCAGAAACTGCGTCTGTTCATCGGCATGGGTATCGTCGTGCTCGGCACGGTATCGACGTATCTCGTGCTGTTCATGCCGACTTTCGCGATCAAGCAGCTGGGTCTCGCGCCATCGGTGGCATTCGCGGCGATTGCGCTGGTGGGCGTGATCCAGCTGGTGTGCTCGCCGGTCGTCGGGCATCTGTCCGACCGTCACGGACGCGTGCGCATCATGCTCGTGCCCGCCGTGTTGCTGTTCGTGCTGATCTGTCCGGCGTTCAGCTATCTCGTCGCGCATCCGACCTTCGGCACGCTGATCGCCATGCAGATCGTGTTCGGCTTCCTGATGACCGCTTACTTCGGCTCGCTGCCGGGACTGCTGTCGGAAATCTTCCCGGTCCAGACGCGCACGACGGGCATGTCGCTCGCCTATAACATCGCGGTGACGATTTTCGGCGGTTTCGGGCCGTTCATCATTGCATGGCTGATCCAGGCAACTGGCTCGAAAGTCGCGCCGAGCTTCTATCTGATGTTCGCCGCCGTGTTGAGCGTGATCGCGCTGATCGCGGCGCGTCGCAAGTTGGGCTTCCGGTGAAGCGGGTTACGCGTTAGCGCAGGCGCTGCAAACGACAAAGGCCGGTTCATCATCGAACCGGCCTTTGTTTTTACCTTGCTTCCGAAGTATCAGACGCTTTCGATCAAACCTGCGCGCCTGCGTTCGGATCATTCGGATCGTGGCGTTCCTTCTTGTCCTTGATCAGGTCTTCACGCTTGACGCCCAACCACATGGCGAGCGCCGCCGCGACGAACACCGACGAGTAGATACCGAACAGAATGCCAACCGTCAGCGCCAGTGCGAAGTAGTGCAGCGTCGGGCCGCCGAACAGGAACATCGACAGCACCATCATCTGCGTACAGCCGTGCGTGATGATCGTACGCGACATCGTGCTCGTGATGGCGTGGTTGATGACTTCGATCACGCTCATCTTGCGTTCGCGGCGGAAGGTTTCGCGAATCCGGTCGAAGATAACCACGGATTCGTTCACCGAATAGCCCAGCACGGCAAGCACGGCGGCCAGCACCGACAGCGAGAACTCCCACTGGAAGAACGCGAAGAAGCCGAGAATGATCACGACGTCGTGCAAGTTTGCGATCACACCGGCGACCGCGTACTTCCACTCGAAGCGGAACGACAGATAGATCACGATGCCCGCGACCACGCACGCGAGCGCGAGCAGGCCGTCGGTGGCGAGCTCCTTGCCGACCTGCGGGCCGACGAACTCGACACGCTGCAGCTTCGCGTTCGAATCCTGGCCCGTCAGCGCGGCCATCACCTGGTCGCTCTGTTGCGCCGAGCTCAGGCCTTGCTTCAACGGCAGACGGATCAGCACGTCGCGCGAGGTGCCGAAGTTCTGCACCTGAGCGTCGGCGTAGCCGATTTTGGTCAGCGTGTCGCGCACGGGTTCGAGCGGCACGGCGCCCGGATACTGCACTTCGATGACCGTGCCGCCCGTGAATTCAACGGACAGATGCAGCCCGCGATGCAGCAGGAAAAACACGGCGGCGATGAACGTCAGCAGCGAGATCGCGTTGAAGATCAACGCGCGCTGCATGAACGGAATGTCTTTGCGGATGCGGAAAAATTCCATGTTCTCTTCTCCGGGACTCAGCGGGATGAACCCGGTTTGTTCGTGCCACCCGGCGCATTGCGGTTGCGCAGCGTCGGCTTGGCAGTCTGGGCTTTCGCGGCGCCGGCGGGCGCCTTGGCCTTCGGCTTCGCCTTGGGCGCCGTTGCCGCGGCGATCGCGCGAGCCGTGTCGGTCTGCGTGTCCGCGTTGTCGAGATAAGCCGTTGCGCCCTCGGCGGCAGCGGGCTTCCACACCTGGCCGATCGCAAGCGTTTGCAGCTTTTTCTTGCCGCCGTACCAGAGGTTCACGAGACCGCGCGAGAAGAACACGGCCGAGAACATCGACGTCATGATGCCGATACAGTGCACGACGGCAAAGCCGCGCACGGGACCTGAGCCGAACGCGAGCAGCGCGAGACCGGCGATCAGCGTCGTCACGTTCGAGTCGAGAATCGTCGCCCACGCATGCGCGTAGCCGCTCTGGATGGCCAGTTGCGGCGGCGCGCCGTTGCGCAGCTCTTCACGCACGCGCTCGTTGATCAGCACGTTTGCGTCGATCGCCATACCGAGCGCGAGCGCGATAGCGGCGATGCCCGGCAATGTCAGCGTGGCCTGCAGCATCGACAGAATCGCGATCAGCAGCAGCAGGTTCACCGACAGCGCGATCATCGAGATCAAGCCGAACAGCATGTAGTACGCGATCATGAACACGGCGATTGCCGCGAAGCCCCACACCACCGAGTGGAAGCCCTTCTTGATGTTGTCCGCGCCGAGGCTTGGGCCGATGGTGCGTTCTTCGATGATGTCCATCGGCGCGGCGAGCGAGCCGGCGCGCAGCAGCAGCGCGAGATCGGTTGCGGCTTGCGGCGTGGGCTGGCCCGTGATCTGGAAACGATCGCCCAGTTCCGACTGGATCGTCGCGACCGTCAGCACTTCGCCCTTGCCCTTTTCGAACAGCACCATCGCCATCGGCTTGCCGATGTTGTCGCGCGAGACGCTGCGCACCGCGCGGCCGCCCGCCGAGTCGAGACGGATGTTGACGGACGGACGCTGATGCTCGTCGAAGCCCGCCGACGCGTCGATGATGCGGTCGCCCGTGAAGATCACGGCCTTGCGCAGCAGCACGGGCGCGGCGTTGCCTTGCGTGAAGAGTTCGTCGCCTGCCGGAACCGGGTCGTTCGGATTCGGATGCAGGCCGTTCGGATCGGCAAGACGCGCTTCGAGCGTCGCTGTGCGGCCGATGATGTCCTTCGCCTTCGCCGTGTCCTGCACGCCCGGCAGTTCGACGACGATGCGGTCGGAACCTTGCTGCTGGATCACCGGCTCGGCCACGCCGAGTTCGTTGACGCGGTTATGCAGCGTCGTGATGTTCTGCTTGAGCGCTGCGTCCTCGACCGTTTTCTGCACGGCCGGCGTGAACGTGCCCACCGCCTGGAAGCCGCCCGCCGGGTTCGGCTGGGTCGCCCACTGGAGTTCGGAGACGCCTGTCACCAGTTGCTTGCGGGCGTTTTCCGCGACGTCCTGGTCCGCGAAGTTGATGACCACCGACTGACCGACGCGGTTCACGCCGCCATCGCGGATGCCCTTGTCGCGCAGCAGCGTGCGCGCATCCGATGCGTCCGAATCCAGCTTCTTGTTCAGCGCGCCTGCCATGTCGACCTGCAGCAGGAAGTGCACGCCGCCGCGCAGATCGAGACCGAGGTACATGGGCAGTGCGTGCAGCGCGGTCAGCCAGCGCGGCGACGCACTCTGCAGATTCAGCGCGACGATGTACTGCGGATCGCTCGGGTCGCTATTGAGCGCCTTTTGCAGCAGATCCTTCACGCGCAGCTGGGTGTCGGTGTCTTTCAGACGCACGCGGATGTTCGCGTTCGTCGCGGAGTTGTCGAACGTGACGTCGTCCGGCTTGATCTGGCTGGAGGCGAGCGCGCCTTCGACCTGCGACAGCGTGGTCGAATCGAGCTTCACCGTTGCCTTGCCGCTCGACACCTGCACCGCCGGCGCTTCGCCGAAGAAATTGGGCAGCGTGTACACGAGGCCGATGACGAGCGCCACCAGCATCACGACATACTTCCAGAGGGGATAACGATTCATGGGGTGGTCCAACGGGAGGTTGGCTTGAAAGCGATGCGTCCGGCGATGAGCGCGGCGAGCAGAACCATGCGCGGTTTGCTTCGATCGACGCGAGGCCGCGCCGGACGCGAGAGAGCAGGCCTTACAGCGACTTCAGGGTGCCCTTCGGCAGAATGGTCGTCACCGACGACTTCTGCACCGTGATTTCCGTCCCTTCTGCGATTTCGACGCCAACGTAGGCTTCGCCGACCTTGGTCACCTTGCCGACGATGCCGCCGTTCGTCACCACTTCATCGCCCTTCGCCATCGCGGCGAGCATGTTGCGGTGTTCCTTCTGGCGCTTCATTTGCGGGCGAATCATGATGAAATACAGCACCGCGAACATCAGAATCAGCGGCAGGAAGCTCATCAGGCTCGATTCGGCGCCACCTGCTGCACTGCCTTGCGCGAAGGCATCGGTAATGAACGACACGTTGGTCTCTCCGTTATAACAATCAAAAAAATCAGCCGGTTATTCTACCACTGGCCATTTACGGGACGGCACCCGGAACGGGTTTTCCTGACGGCTTGTCAAGGGGCTTTGCCGATATTCCGAAAGTTAATTGTAATGTCTGACGCGCTATGTGGGAGAACGGTTTTTACGCGCCGCCCGATGCCGCGTTTAACCCTGCTCCGTTCCGCGCGCCCGGTTTTCGTGAAACACCTTTCTGAACTCGTCGAACATCTGGGCGTCGATGGCGTCGCGCATTTCCTGCATCAGTTCGAGGTAGTAGTGCAGGTTGTGGATCGTGTTCAGTTGCGCGCCGAGAATCTCGCCGACGCGATGCAGATGGTGCAGATAGCCGCGCGTGAAGTTGCGGCACGTGTAGCAGCCGCATTGCTCGTCGAGCGGACGCAGCGAGTTCTTGTGCGTGGCGTTGCGGATCTTGATGTCGCCGAAACGCGTGAAGAGCCAGCCGTTGCGCGCGTTGCGGGTCGGCATCACGCAGTCGAACATGTCGACGCCCGCTGAAACGCCCGCCACGAGGTCTTCCGGCGTGCCGACGCCCATCAGGTAGTGCGGCTTGTCGGCGGGCAGCTTCGGGCCGATATGGTTCAGCACGCGCATCATGTCTTCCTTCGGCTCGCCGACGGACAACCCGCCGATCGCGAGGCCGTGAAAGCCGATCTCCGCCAGCCCCGCGAGCGATTCGTCGCGCAGGTCTTCGAACATGCCGCCCTGAACGATGCCGAACAGCGCGTTCGGATTGCCGAGCCGGTTGAATTCGTCGATCGAGCGTTTTGCCCAGCGCATCGACATGCGCATCGAATCGGCGGCGTCCTGGTGCGACGTGGGCACGCCGTTGGTCGCGTAGGGCGTGCATTCATCGAACTGCATCACGACGTCCGAGTTCAGCACCTTCTGGATCTGCATCGACACTTCCGGCGACAGGAACAGCTTGTCGCCGTTGATCGGCGACGCGAACGTCACGCCGTCTTCCGTGATCTTGCGCAGGTCGCCGAGCGAAAACACCTGGAAGCCGCCGGAATCCGTGAGAATCGGCCGCTTCCAGCCCATGAATCCGTGCAGGCCGCCGTGCGCCGCGATCGTTTCCAGTCCGGGGCGCAGCCACAGATGGAAAGTGTTGCCGAGGATGATCTGCGCGCGGATTTCTTCGAGCTCGCGCGGCTGGATCGCCTTGACGGTGCCGTACGTGCCGACGGGCATGAAGATCGGCGTTTCGATTACGCCGTGGTTCAGCGTCAGACGGCCGCGGCGCGCCTGGCCGTCGGTCTTGAGCAGCTCGAATTTGAGGCCGTTGTCGGGGCGAACGTGATCGCCAAGGTAGGCGCCGTGATCGGCGCGTGCAGCGTTGTTATGACCGTCGGTCATCGTCTGGTACTCCCGTGCAACCGAAAAACAGTCCGGCGCAATTGAAGAACGCCGCCGGAAGGTGTCCGGCGGCGGGTGATGGATTATGCGTTAAGCGCGTCGTCGTTGCGCGTAAGCAGCATTGCGTCGCCGTAGCTGAAAAACCGGTATCGCTCGTCGATGGCATGCCGGTACGCCGCGCGGATCGTCTCGATGCCCGCAAACGCCGACACCAGCATCAGCAGCGTCGACTTCGGCAGGTGGAAATTCGTCACCAGCCGGTCGACCACGCGGAACCGATAGCCCGGCGTGATGAAGATATCCGTCTCGGCGCTCGTCGCGGCGAGCGGCTGGCCAGCGGCGTCGGCGTCGCGCGCGGCGGCTTCCAGCGCGCGCATCGACGTCGTGCCGACCGCGATCACGCGGTTGCCGCGCGCCTTGGTCGCCGCGATCCTGTCGACCAGCGACTGCGGCAACTGATACCACTCGCTATGCATCTTGTGCTCGGCGATATTCTCGACGCGCACCGGCTGGAACGTGCCCGCGCCGACGTGCAGCGTGAGCGTCGCGCGCTCGACGCCCTTCGCGTCGAGGCGCGCAAAGATCGAATCGTCGAAATGCAGGCCGGCCGTCGGCGCCGCGACCGCGCCCGGATTTTGGGCGTAGACCGTCTGGTAGCGCGTTTCATCGAACGCGTCGGGGTCGTGCTCGATATACGGCGGCAACGGCAGGCGGCCGAACTGCTCGATCAGCGTCAGGCAGTCGTCGGGGAAGTGCAGCGTGTAGAACGGCTCGACGCGTTCGCCGACGGTGACGTCGAAGGCGTCGGCGAGGCGCAGCACGGTGCCCGCGCCCGGGCTTTTGCTCGCGCGGATCTGCGCGAGCGCGGTGCGCTCGCCCGTCAGCCGCTCGATCAGCACTTCGATCTTGCCGCCGCTGGCCTTCTGGCCGATGAAGCGCGCCTTCAGAACCTTGGTATCGTTGAAGACGAGCAGATCGCCGGACTCGATGCAGTCGGGCAGGTCGGCAAAACGGCGATCGGCGAGCGTCGCGGGCGAAGTTTGCCCGTTCACTTCGAGCAGGCGGCTCGCACTGCGCTGGGGCAACGCGACTTGCGCAATCAACTCGGGCGGCAGGTCGAAATCGAAATCGGAAAGCGTGAACATGCGGACTGGCTTGATGCGGAACTTGACGGGATTGCCCCCGGACGAACGCGTGGCTGATTCAACAGCGTCTACGACAGCGCCCGTCGAGCGGCTATGATTGCGGGACATTGCCGCAGCGGTCCTGCGTGCGCGCATCACTCACGCGCACTGGCCGTAAAACTTCTGAAGCCGATATTGTACTTGCGAAGCGACTCATGCCTTTGTCCGACACCCGTTCACCTGCCGAAACCGACGACGCCAGCGCCCCGAAGAAGCGCCGCGCCGCGCGGAGCAAGGCGGATGCGGACGTGACCCAGGCGCCCGGCGCGCCTGCTGCGGAAGGCGCGAAAAAGCCCGCCGCCGCGAAAAAGCCCACGCTCGCCAAAACGGCCGACAAGCTCGCCAAGCTGGGCCTCACGCGCGATATCGATCTGGTGCTGCATCTGCCCATGCGCTACGAGGACGAGACCTCGCTGACGCCGATCGGCGAGTTGCTGCCGGGCGGCATCGCGCAGACGGAAGGCGTGGTGTACGACAACGAGATCGCGTACCGGCCGCGTCGTCAGTTGCTGGTGAAGATGCGCGACGACGCGGGCGACGAACTGATCCTGCGCTTCCTCAATTTCTACGGCTCGCAGGTCAAGCAGATGTCGATCGGCGTGCGCCTGCGCGTGCGCGGCGACGTGCGCGGCGGCTTCTTCGGCATGGAGATGGTGCATCCGGCCGTGCGCGTCGTCGATGAAGACACGCCGCTGCCGCAGGCGCTCACGCCCGTCTATCCGAGCACGGCGGGCGTCTCGCAGGCGTATCTGCGCAAGGCGATCGACAATGCGCTGGCGCGCACGTCGCTGCCCGAATTGCTGCCGGAACCTGTCGAGCGGCAATATCTGCGGCCGCTGGATGTTCCGCAACTGATGGACGCCGTGCGCACGCTGCATCATCCGGATTCGCATTCGGACGAGACGGCGCTGATCGACGGCACGCATCCCGCGTGGACGCGCATCAAGTTCGAGGAACTGCTCGCGCAGCAACTGTCGCTCAAGCGCGCGCACGAGGAGCGCCGCACGCGCGCCGCGCCCGCCATGCCGCGCCGCGAGCCGACCGATGAGGCGTCGCTGGTGACGCGTTTATTGAAGACCCTGCCGTTCGCGCTGACCAACGCCCAGCAGCGCGTGTGCGCGGAAATCGCGCAGGACCTGACGCAGCCGCATCCGATGCAGCGCCTGTTGCAAGGCGATGTCGGCAGCGGCAAGACGGTCGTCGCGGCGCTGGCCGCCGCGCAGGCCATCGACGCCGGTTATCAGGCCGCGATGATGGCGCCGACCGAAATCCTCGCCGAGCAGCATGCGCGCAAATTGCGCGGCTGGCTGGAGCCGCTCGGCGTATCGGTCGCGTGGCTCGCGGGCAGTCTGAAGACCAAGGAAAAGCGCAGCGCGATCGAAGCAGCCGCGCTGGGCACCGCGCAACTCGTGATCGGCACCCACGCGATCATTCAGGACGCGGTCGAATTCGCGCGCCTGGGCCTCGTGATCGTCGACGAACAGCATCGCTTCGGCGTCGAGCAACGGCTCGCGCTGCGCGCGAAGGCGCACAATGCCGCGGACGGCGCGCGCGATTTCCAGCCGCACCAGTTGATGATGTCGGCGACGCCGATTCCGCGCACGCTCGCGATGACTTACTACGCGGACCTCGACGTGTCGACGATCGACGAACTGCCGCCCGGCCGCACGCCGATCCTGACCAAGCTCGTCTCCGACGCGCGGCGCGAAGAAGTGATTGGCCGCGTGCGCGAGGCGGCGCTCACCGGCCGCCAGGTGTACTGGGTGTGTCCGCTGATCGAGGAAAGCGAGACGCTGCAATTGCAGACGGCCGTCGAAACTTACGAGACGCTGGTCGCCGCGCTGCCGGAACTGAAGGTCGGGCTGGTGCACGGGCGCCTCACGCCCGCCGAGAAAGCCACCGTGATGGACGCGTTCAGCCGCAACGAAGTGCAGTTGCTGGTCGCGACGACGGTGATCGAAGTGGGCGTCGACGTGCCGAATGCGTCGCTGATGGTGATCGAGCACGCGGAGCGCTTCGGCCTCGCGCAGTTGCACCAGTTGCGCGGGCGAGTGGGGCGCGGCAGCGCGGCATCCGTGTGCGTGCTGCTGTACACCGGGCCGCTGTCGATGACAGCCCGCGCGCGGCTGCAGACCATGCGCGAGACCACCGACGGCTTCGAAATCGCCCGACGCGATCTCGAAATTCGCGGGCCGGGCGAGTTTCTCGGCGCGCGGCAGTCGGGCGCTGCGATGCTGCGCTTCGCCGATCTGGAAAACGACGGCTGGCTGATCGAGCCGGCGCGCGAAGCGGCTGCGACATTGCTCCAGCAGTATCCGAACGTCGTGACGCAGCATCTTTTGCGCTGGCTGAACACGCGCGAACAGTATCTGAAAGCGTGATGAAGGGTGCGGCCGGAAGCGCTTGCGCGCCGCACAACGGCTGACTCCGGCTAGAAGGTTGGCGAATTGGCCCTATAGGTGTATAACAGAAACCTATCGAATCTATCGCCCTGATTGGTCCCCCAATGACCCTCACCGAACTGAAATATATCGTCGCGGTGGCGCGCGAGCGCCACTTCGGCCGCGCTGCAGAAGCGTGTTTTGTGAGCCAGCCGACGTTATCCGTCGCAATCAAGAAGCTCGAAGACGAGCTGAACGTGCAGATTTTCGAGCGCGGCACGAGCGAAGTCAGCGTCACGCCGATCGGCGAACAGATCGTCACGCAGGCGCAACGCGTGCTCGAACAGACCCTCGCCATCAAGGAAATCGCCAAGCAGGGCAAGGACCCGCTGGTCGGGCCGCTGCGCCTGGGCGTCATCTACACGATTGGACCGTACCTGCTGCCCACGCTAGTCAAGCAGATGATCAAGCGCGTCCCGCAGATGCCGCTGATGCTGCAGGAAAACTACACGCTCAAGCTGATCGAACTGCTCAAGCAAGGCGAGATCGACGTCGCGATCATGGCGCTGCCGTTTCCCGAAACGGGCCTGATGCTGCGCCCGCTGTACGACGAGCCGTTCGTCGTCGCGCTGCCGTCGGGTCACGCGTGGGAGTCGCGCAACAAGATCGACCCGAGCGATCTCAAGCAGGAAACCATGCTGCTGCTCGGCAGCGGGCATTGCTTCCGCGATCACGTGCTCGGCGTGTGCCCCGAACTGATGCGCTTCTCGCAGAACGCGGACGGCATCCAGAAGACCTTCGAAGGGTCGTCGCTGGAAACGATCCGGCATATGGTCGCGAGCGGCGTGGGCATTACCGTGCTGCCGCGCATGTCGGTGCACGAGGTGAAGCCGCACGCGGGCGGTGTCGATTCCGGGCTGCTCAGCTACGTGCCGTTCGATGAGCCGGTGCCGGACCGCCGCGTCGTGCTGGCGTGGCGCAAGAGTTTCACGCGGATGCCCGCCATCGACGCGATCTGCGACGCCATTTCGGCTTGCGATCTGCCGGGCGTGAAGAAGCTCGATTTGCCCGCCGCAGTCAACTGAGTTACTGCCTTTGCGGCGACGCACGGGCAGCCGATGCTGCCGCTGCGTCGCCCGCCGCCTTCTGCATGAGGCGGCACCTATCGAATACATAAAATTAATCAAATCGCTGTTTTCGATAGTTTTCAATAAGATCTCCTCCATGGGTCGCAGCGACCTGCCACTACAAACGGAGGAAATCATGCAGCCATCCACGTCATCGCTGTTCAAGTCTGTTTCCCCATCGCCGCAGCATGCGGCATCGAGCGGCAGCAACACGCCGGGCTTCAGGACCATCGCGTTCTCGCTGCTCGTCGATCGCGCACTGTCCGCCTGATCGCGCGCCCCACGTTTATTTCCCATTCGAAGTCGCCAGAACCGAATCAGCAGGACCGCATTCCTAAGGATCACCCGGAGAATAACTATGTCTGAACGCAACCTCACCACCGCCTCGGGCGCACCCGTTGCCGATAACCAGAACTCGCTGACGGCTGGCCCGCGCGGCCCCGTCGCGCTGCAGGACGTGTGGCTGATCGAAAAGCTCGCGCACTTCGACCGTGAAGTTATTCCCGAGCGCCGCGTTCACGCGAAGGGCTCGGGCGCGTTCGGCACGCTCAAGGTGACGCACGACATCTCGCGCTACACGAAGGCGAAGGTGTTTGCGCAAGTCGGCAAGGAAACGCCGCTGTTCATGCGCTTTTCGACGGTGGCGGGCGAGCGTGGCGCCGCCGACGCCGAGCGCGACGTGCGCGGCTTCTCGATCAAGTTCTACACGGAAGAGGGCAACTGGGACGTGGTGGGCAACAACACGCCCGTGTTCTTCATTCGCGATCCGTTGAAGTTTCCGGATTTCATCCACACGCAAAAGCGCGATCCGTACACGAACATGCGCAGCGCGACGAACGCGTGGGACTTCTTTTCGTATCATCCGGAGTCGTTGCATCAGGTGACGATCCTCATGAGCGATCGCGGCATTCCGAAGAATTATCGGCAGATGCACGGCTTCGGCTCGCACACGTACTCGTTCATCAACGCGGACAACGAGCGCTTCTGGGTAAAGTTCCACTTCAAGTCGATGCAGGGCGTCGAGAACTACACCGACCAGGAGGCCGCGCAAGTGGTCGCGCGCGATCGTGAAAGCGGGCAGCGTGACCTGGTCGGATCGATCGACGAGGGCAACTTCCCCAAGTGGCGCTTTCAGATCCAGGTGATGCCGGAAGCGGACGCAGCGCAGTACCGCTACAACCCGTTCGATGTCACGAAGGTGTGGCCGCACAAGGATTACCCGCTGATCGACGTCGGCGTGATCGAACTGAACCGCAACGCGCAGAACTACTTCTCGGATGTCGAGCAGGCGGCGTTCACGCCGGCGAATGTCGTGCCGGGCATCGGCTTCTCGCCGGACCGTCTGTTGCAAGGGCGTCTGTTCTCGTACGGCGACACGCAACGCTATCGCCTTGGCGTGAATCACCATCTGATTCCCGTCAACGCGTCACGTGCGCCGAACGTGCGCTCGTTCCATCGCGACGGCGGCATGCGTGTGGACGGCAATCTTGGCGGCAACGTGAACTACGAGCCGAACCGTTTCGGCGACTTCGCGCAGGACCGTAACGCGATCGAGCCGCCGCTCGCGGCAGGCAATGTCGATCACTACAACCATCGTGAGGACGACGACTACTACAGCCAGCCAGCCGCGCTGTTCCGGATTTTCGACGATGCGCAGCGTGCACGCCTGTTTAGCAACATCGCGCGGGCCATCGAAGGCGTGCCCGCCGATATCGTCGCGCGGCAGGTCGAGCACTTCCGCAAGATCGACCCGGCGTACGCGGACGGCGTGATTGCCGCAATCGAGGCGCTCGCGCAAGCGAACGCGAAGTAACGTTTCACGTCGTGGACGATGGCCGGGGGCTGTCGTCCACAGGGAGAAAGATCATGGTTCAGATGGTGATGAATGCAGTCGGTTTTCAGCCAGCCAACGCTGGCGACACGCGAAGCGCCGCGCAACAGGTGAACGGCCCGGTGCTGTTCCAGAAGCTCGTGGGTTTCGCGATCCTCGCAAGCGGCTATGTGACGATCGTCGCAAGTCTGGTCCACGCAGTGCACGGATGACGAATCGCGCATGGCCGTGCGAGGGCTGGAAGGCATGAGCGGCGCGGTGTTGGGTCTCGCGAATGGTTGTCGGTTCTACGATAAACTGGCGGGCGTTCGAGCGTTGAACGATTGCACACGCGCAGTTCCGGGCATGCAGACCGGTTCGTATCACTCTTAAAAGGAGTCATCATGGCCAAGAAAGAAGCCGTACAGCACGTCAATATTGGTATCAGCGACAAGGATCGCAAGAAAATCGCAGAAGGTCTCTCGCGCCTTCTCGCCGACACTTACACGCTTTATCTGAAGACGCACAACTTCCATTGGAACGTCACGGGTCCGATGTTCAACACGCTGCATCTGATGTTCGAAACGCAGTACACGGAATTGGCCTTGGCTGTCGATCTGATCGCCGAGCGTATCCGCGCGCTGGGCGTCGCGGCGCCGGGCAGCTACAAGGAGTTCGCGAAGCTGTCGTCGATCGCTGAAGCGGACGGCGTGCCCGCCGCGGAAGACATGATCCGCCAGTTGGTGGAAGGCCAGGAATCGGTGGTGCGCACCGCGCGCGCGATCTTCCCGGTGACGGACGCGGCTCACGACGAGCCGACGGCCGACCTGCTGACCCAACGCATGCAGACGCACGAAAAGAACGCGTGGATGCTGCGTTCGATGCTGGCGTAACGCTATCGCGGCGTAACGCAGGCGCTGGTTCGAAGCGCTTGCCGCCGCGCCGCAGAATGTGACAAGCAAAGCCCGGCGGGTCAGAGCCCGACGGGCTTTTGTTTTGTGCCTGCGTGTTCGAACGGGGCGGTCGCGCGCGCTGCTCTAAAATACGGGAATCGTATCTTCGCGCACCGCCATGTTCGCCCGACTCCCGCTCTTTCTGCGCCTTGTCCGCATGGACAAGCCGATCGGCAGCCTGCTGCTGCTGTGGCCGACCCTCAACGCGTTGTGGATCGCGTCGGACGGTCATCCGTCGCCGTCCTTGCTGGTGATCTTCGCGCTCGGCACGATACTGATGCGCTCGGCCGGCTGCGCGATCAACGACTACGCGGATCGCGACTTCGATCGCTATGTGAAGCGCACTGAGAACCGGCCGATCACCTCAGGCAAGATCAAGGCATGGGAAGCCGTGGCGCTGGCAGCGGGGCTTTCGCTGATCGCGTTCCTGTTGATCCTGCCGCTCAATGCGCTGACGAAGGAATTGTCGGTGGCCGCGCTGTTCGTCGCGGGCACGTATCCGTTCACGAAGCGCTTCTTTGCGATTCCACAGGCGTATCTGGGCATCGCGTTCGGCTTCGGCATTCCGATGGCGTTCGCCGCCATCCAGAACCAGGTGCCGCTGCTCGCGTGGGTGATGCTGGTGGCGAACGTGTTCTGGTCGGTCGCGTACGACACCGAATACGCGATGGTGGATCGCGACGACGACATCAAGATTGGCATCCGCACGTCTGCACTGACGTTCGGCCGCTTCGACGTGCTCGCAATCATGCTCTGCTACGCGGCGACGCTCGGTATCTACGTCGGCATCGGCGTTGCACTCGGCTTCGGCGTGCTGTACTGGATCGGTCTTGTCGCGGCGGCGGGTTGTGCCGTCTATCACTACACGCTGATCAAGAACCGTGAACGCATGCCGTGCTTCGCGGCGTTCCGGCACAACAACTGGCTCGGCGGCGCGCTGTTCGCGGGCATTGCCGCGCATTACGCGGCAAAGGCGTTCTAGACGTTATTGTCCGGCGTGACGAAGCGCGCGCATTGCCGCTTCGTCACGCCGTGCCACAGAGGCAAGCGACTTCACTGCTTGCCGAATTCCTCGCCCATTTCGCGCGCGCGCGCGTCCGCAGCCAGTGCGCCGCGCACGATTGCATCCTTCACGCCCTGCGCGTCGAACGCAGCGAGCGCGGCGGCCGTCGTGCCGCCCTTCGACGTTACCCGCTCGCGCAGCACGCTGGCCGGCTCGCCCGACTGCGCTGCGAGTTGCGCCGCGCCCGTGAACGTCGCGACGGCCAGCGCGCGGCCTTGCTCTTCGTCCATGCCGAGCTGGCGCGCTGCTTCCTGCATCGCCTCGATGAAATAGAACACGTAGGCGGGGCCGCTGCCGGAGATCGCGGTGACGGCGTCGATCTTTGCTTCGTCGTCGAACCACACCGTTTGGCCGACCGCGCCGAGCACCTGCGAGGCCAGTTCGCGTCCCGCCGCATCGACGCCTTCCATCGCGACCAGTCCGGTCACGCCCATGCCGATCAGGGCGGGCGTGTTCGGCATGGTGCGCACGAGACGTGCGTGCCCGCCGAGCCAGCGCCCGAGGTCCGCGCCGCGAATGCCCGCGACGATGCTGATGACGAGTTGCGACGCCGACAGGTGCGGCGCAAGCGCAGCGGCGACGTCTTTGACGATCTGCGGCTTCACGGCGAGCACGATGGCATCGAATGATTGCAGCGATGCGTCCACCGACGCGCTCGTGCCGATGTCGAATTGCTGCTCGCTGCGCTTGCGCGCGTCTTCGTTGGGATCGATTGCGCGGATATCCGACGGCGTAACGCCACGCTTGATCAGACCGCCGATGAGTGCAGCGGCCATGTTGCCGCCGCCGATGAAGGCAATTTTCATGATGTTCAGAAGTTCAGTGAGAGTAATCGCGGGCGCCGAAGATCGCGGTGCCGATGCGCACGATGGTCGCGCCTTCGAGCACGGCAGCTTCGAGATCGCCTGACATGCCCATCGACAGCGTGTCGAGTTCGAGACCTTCCGCGCGCAGTTTGTCGAACAGCTCGCGCAACGCCCGATGCGGCACGCGTTGCTGCTCGACGTCGCCCGCCGGTTCGGGAATCGCCATCAGGCCGCGCAGCCGCAGCCGGGGCAGCGCGGCGATCTGGCGTGCGACCTCGATGGCTTGGTCCGGCAGCACGCCGCTCTTCGATGCCTCGCCGCTGATGTTCACCTGCAAGCACACATTGAGCGGCGGCAGCGCATCGGGCCGCTGCTCCGACAAACGCTGCGCGATTTTCAGCCGGTCGACGGAATGCACCCAGTCGAAGTTTTCGGCGACGGGACGCGTCTTGTTCGATTGCAGCGGGCCGATGAAATGCCAAACAAGCGATGCGCGCAGATCGGACAGCGCCTCGATTTTCGTCAGCGCTTCTTGCACGTAGTTTTCACCGAACGCGCGTTGACCCGCGGCATGCGCGGCGCGAACGTCTTCAGCGGGGAACGTCTTGGAGACGGCCAGCAGCGCAACGGAACGCGGATCGCGGCCCGCGACCTGCGCGGCGAGGGCGATGCGCTGATGCACGGCGTCGAGATTGTGAGCGAGAGCGGGCATGAAACGTTGAGTACCGGTTCAAGGGGCGACGTATCGAATTATACGGACGCCGCCCGCACGTCACGACCTGGCCGAACGGCCAGGTTGCGCGCAATCCGTCCGTCACCGATGCTGTCGATCAGGACGCGAGCATGTGCTCGACGAGTTCGACCCAATGCACGACAGGCGTGGAGGTGCCGCTTTGCAGATGCGCAATGCAACCCACATTCGCAGACACGATGATCTGTGGCTCCTGTGCCTTCAGCTTTTCCAGCTTCTGGTTGCGCAATGCGTACGAAAGCGCGGGCTGAGTGAGCGAATAGGTACCAGCGGAGCCGCAACACAGATGGCTGTCGGCGGGCAGCCTGACGTCGATGCCGAGCGCGCTCAGCAGGTGCTCGACCTTGCCGCGGATCTGCTGGCCGTGTTGCAGCGTGCAGGGCGGGTGATACGCAACCGTATGAATGGCGCGGCGGCGCGTAAGCGGCGTCAGCGCTTCTTCGAAGTCCGGCAGGATTTCACTGATGTCGCGTGTCAGTTCAACAATGCGTTTCGCCTTTTCCGCATAGACGGCGTCGTTGCGCATCAGGTGCGCGTATTCCTTGACCGTCGCGCCGCAGCCGGACGCATTCATCACGATCGCTTCAGCGCCTTGTTCGACATACGGCCACCACGCGTCGATGTTCTGCCGTACGTCGTCGAGCGCCTCGTCGTTGTAGCCGAGGTGCAGGCGGATCGCGCCGCAACAGCCCGCTTCCGGTGCAATCACGGTCTGAATGCCGAGCGCGTCCAGCACGCGCGCCGTCGCAATGTTGACGTTCGGCATCATCGAAGGCTGCACGCAGCCCGCCAGCATCAACATCTTGCGCGGATGCGTGGCCGTCGGCCATTCGAGCTGACGTTGCCGTTGCGGCACCTTGTCGCGGAGTTTCTTCGGCAGCAACGGACGGAAGTGCTGGCCAAGCCGCATCGCGGGCGTGAACAGCGTGCTGTTCGGCACGAAGCTCGCCAGCATCCGGCGCATCAGGCGCTGGCCGAACGGGCGGGGCACTTTCTCTTCGGTGAGCTTGCGGCCTATCTCGACCAGCTTCCCGTATTGCACGCCGGAAGGGCAGGTCGATTCGCAGTTGCGGCAGGTCAGGCAGCGGTCCAGATGCAGCTGCGTGCTGCGCGTGACGGGCGTGCCTTCCACCATCTGCTTGATCAGATAGATGCGCCCGCGCGGACCGTCGAGCTCGTCGCCAAGCAGCTGATAGGTCGGGCAGGTGGCCGTGCAAAAGCCGCAATGCACGCATTTACGCAGGATGGCGTCGGCTTCTTCACCGTCCGGCGTGTTGCGCATGAAGTCGGCGAGATTGGTTTGCATCAGGCGCTCAGAAGTCGGAGTACAACCGGCCGCGGTTGAAGATGCGGGCCGGGTCGAAGGCAGCTTTCAGGCCGCGATGGATTTTCATCAGCGGTGCGGGCAGCGGCGTGAACACGCCTGCGCCGCGGTCGTAGCCGAGGCCGGTGCGGAAGATCGTCGCATGGCCGCCCGCCTGTTTCGCGCTGATGCGCACGGTCTGCGCGTCAGCGTCGGTGATCCACCAGCGTTGCGCGCCACCCCATTCCATCAGTTGCGCTCCGGGCAGCTGCAGCGGCTCGGTGATGGTCGGCAGGGCGAGGCGCCAGAGCGCGGACTTCGGCGCGATCGCCGCGAAAAACGGATCGGTCTGTTCGCGCAGGCCCGCCCAGAAGCGTTCGGCCTCGACGGCGTCGACCACTTCGCCGCCCAGCGACGTGCGCGCCGACTTGACGGCCGCCTCTGCGCCGCCCAGCCGCACGGCGAGCGTGCCGTGTCGCCACGCGCTGCCCGTGATGGGAAGCGGGCGGCCGCCCCATTCGTTGAGCTTGCGGACGGCATCGGTGCCGTTCATGTCGAACTTGAGCGTCGCTTCGGCCTTCGGGCGCGGCAGCACCTTGACGGACAATTCGAGAATCAGCCCGAGCGTTCCTAGAGAGCCTGCCATCAGACGCGACACGTCGTAACCGGCGACGTTTTTCACGACCTGCCCGCCGAACGTCAGCACCTGGCCCTGGCCGTTCATGACGACGGCGCCGAGCACGAAGTCGCGCGCCGCGCCCGCCGAATGACGGCGCGGACCGGCGATGCCAGCCGCGATGCAGCCGCCAAGCGTGGCTTGGGGGCCGAAGTGAGGCGGCTCGAACGCGAGCATCTGGTCGTGTTCGGCGAGCGCCGCTTCGATTTCGAGGAGCGGCGTGCCGGCGCGCGCGGTGATGACCAGCTCGGCCGGATCGTAGGCGATGATGCCGCGATGCGCGCGCGTGTCGAGGACCTCACCCTGCAATGACTGGCCGTACCAGTCCTTCGTGCCACCGCCACGGATGCGAATCGGCTGCTGCGCGGCCGTCGCCGTGCGAACCCGTTCCGACCACGCGGCGACGATGTCGTCCTCTTTCATGGTGCGTTGCTTCGTTGTAGTGCTTTCGATTGTACCGAGGCAAGCCGCGCTCGCAACCCGGTTCGGACCCGTATGAAACGGACTGCTGCGCTTATGCGTTATGTCGGTTGATCGGCGTGCATGGTCGGGCCGTGCAAGAAAGTGCTCAAAAACGAGGCAGGTCGGGGTGGGGCAGCAAGCCCCCGCGCACATGCATCTTGCCGTACTCGGCACAGCGGGCGCGCGTCGGGATACCCTTGTCGGGGTTGAGCAGGCAGGCGGGATCGAAGGCGCGCTTGACTGCATGGAACGCATCGCGTTCTTCCGGCGAAAACTGCACGCACATCGAATTGATTTTCTCGATGCCCACGCCATGTTCGCCCGTCACCGTGCCACCCAGCTCGACGCATGTTTCGAGAATGTCGCAGCCGAACGCCTCGGCGCGGTGCCACTCGTCGAGATCGTTGCCGTTGAACAGGATCAGTGGATGCATGTTGCCGTCGCCCGCATGGAACACGTTGATACAGCGCAGGTTGTACTTCTTTTCCATCGCTTCGATGCGCGCGAGCAGCGGCCCGATGCTGCGGCGCGGCACGGTGCCGTCCATGCAGTAGTAGTCGGGCGAAATGCGGCCGGCAGCCGGGAATGCATTTTTGCGACCCGACCAGAAGCGCAGCCGCTCAGCTTCCGTGCGCGAAATCTGGATGCGTGTTGCGCCATGCTCACGCAATACGGCCGTCATCCGGACGATTTCCTCGCTCACTTCTTCAGGCGTGCCGTCCGATTCGCACAGCAGGATGGCGGCTGCGTCGAGGTCGTAGCCCGCCTGCACGAATTCCTCGACGGCGCGCGTGGCCGGCTTGTCCATCATCTCGAGACCGGCGGGGATGATGCCTGCGGCGACGATGCCCGCGACGGCATCGCCGCCTTTCACGACGTCGTCGAAACTCGCCATGATGACCTGCGCGGCCTGCGGCTTGGGAATCAGCTTGACCGTGACTTCCGTGACGATCGCGAACATGCCTTCGCTGCCGATCACGACAGCGAGCAGATCGAGACCCGGCGCGTCCGGGCTGAGCGAGCCGAACTCGACGATTTCGCCTTCCATCGTGACGGCACGCACGCGCATGACGTTATGCACGGTCAGTCCGTACTTCAGGCAGTGCACGCCGCCGGAGTTTTCGGCGACGTTGCCGCCGATCGTGCAGGCGATCTGCGACGAAGGGTCGGGCGCATAGTAGAGCCCATAAGGCGCGGCCGCTTCCGAGATCGACAGGTTGCGTACGCCCGGCTGCACGGTTGCCGTGCGGGCGTACGGATCGACTTCGATGATCTTGCGAAAGCGCGCGAGCGACACGACGACGCCATGCCGGATCGGCATCGCGCCGCCCGACAGGCTCGTGCCCGCGCCGCGCGGCACGATCGGCACATTCAGCCTGTGGCAGATCTGCACGATGCGCTGCACCTGCGATTCCGTTTCGGGCAACGCGACGGCCAGTGGCAGGCGCCGGTACGCGGCCAGACCGTCGCACTCGTACGCAACCGTGTCTTCCTCGCGATACAAAAGGCAATGCGTAGGGAGTACGGCCATCAAGGCCTGCACGACTTCGCGCTGACGTTGCGCGAGCATCTCGGGCGACAGTTCGGCGGACAGCTCGCCGGGTGCGTTCATGGAATGTCTCCTCCATCGACGGCCGCGCGCGCACCGTTGCGCTGCGCAGCCTGCTTTACGGTTACGCCCGGCCTAGGCCCACGTAAAGATCTTGCCCGGATTCATCAGGTTGCGCGGGTCGAGCGAATGCTTGATCGAGCGCATCACGTCCACGGCGACGGGGCCATGTTCTTCGACCAGAAAACCCATCTTGTGCAAACCCACGCCATGTTCGCCCGTGCAAGTGCCATCCATGCGCAGCGCGCGCTGCACGATGCGATGATTCAGGCGCTCCGCTTCCTCCAGCTCTTCCGGCTTGTTCGGGTCGATCAGCATGGCGACGTGAAAATTGCCGTCGCCGACGTGTCCGACGATCGGGCAAGGCAGCGGCGAGGCTTTCAAATCCTCTTCCGTTTCGACCACGCATTCGGCAAGCCGCGAGATGGGCACGCAAACGTCGGTGGTGACGGCGCGGCTGCCGGGCTTGAGTTGCAGCATCGCAAAGTACGCGTTGTGACGGGCGTTCCACAGACGGCTGCGGTCTTCCGGGCGCGTCGCCCACTCGAAGCCTTCGCCGCTGTTCTGCGCGGCGATCTCCTGCACCAGCTCGGCTTGTTCCTTCACGCCGGCCTGCGTGCCGTGAAATTCGAAGAACAGCGTGGGCGCTTCGCGCAGCGTCAGGTTCGAATGACGGTTGATCGAGCGGACGGCGAGGGAATCGACGAACTCGACGCGCGCGATCGGCACGCCGAGCTGGATGGTTTCGATCACGGCGCGCACGGCGTCGCCCATTGAGGGGAACGTGCAGACAGCCGCCGATACCGCTTCGGGCTGCGGATACAGACGCACGGTGATTTCGGTGATGACGCCGAGCGTGCCCTCCGAGCCGACGAACAGGCGCGTAAGGTCATAGCCCGCCGACGACTTGCGCGCGCGCGTGCCCGTCTGGGTCACGCGGCCGTCCGCGAGCACGACGGTCAGGCCCAGTACGTTTTCCCGCATCGTGCCGTAGCGCACGGCATTGGTGCCGGACGCGCGCGTCGCCGACATCCCGCCGATGCTCGCATCGGCGCCGGGGTCGATCGGGAAGAACAGGCCCGTGTCGCGCAACGCTTCATTCAACTGTTTGCGCGAAATGCCGGGCTCGACGGTGACGGTCAGATCTTCCGCGTTGATCGACAGTACGCGGTTCATGCCCGAAAGATCGATCGACACGCCGCCTTGTACCGCGAGCAGATGGCCTTCGAGCGACGAACCGTTGCCATACGGAATGATGGGCACGTCGTACTGACCGCACAGCTTGACGATGCGCTGCACGTCTTCGGTGCTGTGCGCGAACACGACGGCGTCGGGCAGTTGCGGATCGAACGGCGACTCGTCGCGGCCGTGATGGGTTCGGACGGCTTCGGACGTGGATACGCGTTCGCCGAATGCCGCCTTGAGGGCAGTAAGAAGTTCAGGAGGAAAGGGGCGGCGCACGGTGGCGGGCGGCACGGGATGGTTCACCTGCGTCTCCTGTTGGCGAATATTCTGATGGTTGATGCCCATTTTACGCCCATCGACCGTTGGCGCGGCGTCATGCTTGCAGCGGGGCGGCAAGGGTTTAGCCCCATCATCCTTATAATGGACGGAAGCTTGACCGCGTGCTGCGATATATCCGCACGGACGCATCGCGGAACATTATGAGGACATGGACATCATGGGCAACCGCTTGAGCAAGATCGCGACGCGCACGGGCGACGACGGCACCACAGGTCTTGGCGACGGCAAGCGTGTGCGCAAGGACGACGCACGCATTGCCGCAATCGGCGACGTCGACGAATTGAACTCGAACATCGGCGTGCTGCTGTGCGAAACCCTGCCCGACGATGTCCGCGCCGCCCTCACGTCGATCCAGCACGATCTGTTCGATCTGGGCGGCGAGCTATGCATTCCGGGCCATTCGATGATTGCCGATGCCCATCTCGCGCAACTCGATGCGTGGCTTGCCCAATACAACGCGACGCTGCCGCCGCTCAAGGAGTTCATTTTGCCGGCAGGCACGCGCGCCGCTTCGCTTGCGCACGTGTGCCGCACGGTTTGCCGGCGTGCGGAACGCGCGATCGTCGCGCTCGGCGCTGTCGAGACGATCAACGATGCGCCGCGCCGGTATGTGAACCGGCTGTCCGATCTGCTGTTCGTGCTGGCACGTGTGCTGAACCGCGTGGACGGCGGCAGCGACGTGCTATGGCGGCATGACCGCAGCGCGAACAAGCCGGACACGCAGCGCGGCGAATAGCGGTTCGGCGCGTAAGGACGCGAGCCCGGCCGCTCAGCCGACCGCGAGCGTCACCGGCTTACCGATACGGCTCATCATTTCGACGAGCGTATCAATAGTGAATTTGGCCGTCTTCTTGTTGACGACATCCGACACGCGCGGCCGCGAGACCATGAGGATTTCCGCAGCTTCAGACTGCTTCAGATGATGCTGTTCGATCCACGTGGACAGCTCGGCCATCAATTGCTCCTTGAGCAGCCGCGTGTCGTTGATCTGCTTCTGCGACGCGGCATGCAGGCGCTTCGCTTCTTCTGCGGGGAAGCCGAGTTCGAGAAACAGATTCGCGCCCGGTTTTGTTACGTGACGGACCTTGGTGTCGATGGTCTTCATACTTTCCTCACATTGGCCACGGCGCGGTAGCGCGCCTCGGCGATTTCCCTGTCATGCCGGCTGGTAGCCTGCGTCTTCTTGTTGAAGCAGTGCAGCACATAAACGGCTTCGACAAACTTGGCGACGTACATCACGCGAAAAGCGCCTTGCTGTTCGGTGACGCGAATTTCGCGCGTGCCCGCGCCGACGATATCAAACGGCTTCCAGTTGTCCGGATCGAGCCCGGCCTGCACCTTGGCGAGCTGAAAGCCAGCCTGGCGGCGCGATTCATCCGGGAACGCGAGCAGATCGTTGTAGCTGGAGCCGACCCAGCGAATCTCTTTTTCCAGCTCCATGAGTTCCTTTCGTGTACAAAATTTTATACCCAAATTCTCCGGCGTTCAATACAGGCGAACACCGGAACGAGATTTGAAGGTACCGAAAGGGAGGGGGAAATTCGATTCGGCCGAATGGCCAAAAAAAAGCCCGGCATGAGCCGGGCGCGATGTGCAGAACAGGGAGGCGCGGTGTTTCAGTTGCCGCTGCCGCGTGCAATACGCCGCTGCTTGACGGCATCCGCGAGACCTTCCAGCACGCCGATGCTGTCGTCCCAGCCGATACACGCATCCGTGACGCTCTGGCCGTAAGTCAGCTCGCAGCCTTCCTGCAGGTCCTGACGGCCCGCGACGAGATGCGATTCGACCATCACGCCGACGATGCGCTCGTCGCCCGCCGCGATCTGGCGGCCGATATCCGCGCACACGGGAATCTGGTTCTCGTGCTTCTTCGAACTGTTTGCGTGGCTCGCATCGATCATCAGGCGCGCTGCAAGGCCGGCCTTACCGATGTCGCTGCACGCGGCGTTCACGCTGTCGGCGTCGTAGTTGGTCGTCTTGCCGCCGCGCAGGATGATGTGGCAGTCCTCATTGCCTGCCGTCGAGACGATCGCCGAGTGGCCACCCTTCGTCACTGACAGGAAATGGTGCGGCTGCGATGCCGCCTTGATCGCGTCGACGGCGATCTTCACGTTGCCGTCGGTGCCGTTCTTGAAGCCGACGGGGCACGACAGGCCCGACGCGAGTTCACGATGCACCTGGGACTCCGTCGTGCGCGCGCCGATCGCGCCCCACGAGATCAGATCGGCGATGTACTGCGGGCTGATCATGTCGAGGTATTCGGTGCCGGCGGGCAGACCCAGTTCGTTGATCTTCATCAGCAGCTCGCGCGCGGTGCGCAGGCCGTCGTTGATCTTGAAGCTGTTGTCCATGTACGGGTCGTTGATGAGGCCCTTCCAGCCCACTGTCGTGCGCGGCTTCTCGAAGTACACGCGCATCACGATTTCCAGTTCGCCAGCGAAGCGCTTGCGCTGCTCGATCAGGCGGCCCGCGTATTCCATCGCGGCTTTCGGATCGTGAATCGAGCACGGCCCGATGATGACGATCAGACGGTCGTCCATGCCGTGCAGGATTCGATGCATCGACTGGCGCGCATTGAAGATCAGGTCCGACACCTTCTCGTCGCACGGGAATTCGCGGATCAGGTGGGCGGGCGGCGTCAGTTCTTTCAATTCGCGAATGCGGACATCGTCGGTATTGTGCGGGGGCATGGGGTTCTCCTCGTTCGTTCAGTAGCGCGGTTCGAGCGGTCAGCGATTCAACGACGGCGCCGCAACGAACAGATCAGCAGGCTAAAAAGGTCAAAGTCAAAATTGTTAGGGACGAAAAAAAACCGCCAGACTCGCTGGCGGTTTTTTCGGGAATTTCAGGTGCCTATGTACGTTCACACCCCTCTCGATCCGCCAGCGGTCTGAGATGCCCAAAAAAAGTAAAAATAAAACTTGGCGGACATGGCGAAAAAGGGATGGCTCGTCAAAAAGGTTGATTGGCTTTATAACCCGAGGTTTGCTTGTTTGGCAAGCTACGGGTGCCAAAAATGCGGGAAATCCGCACGTTTTGCCATTTTGATGCGCTGAACGTGCGGGAAATCCAAAATCACACCGTGCCGCCGACCGTCATCTTGTCGATGCGCAGCGTAGGCTGACCGACGCCGACGGGCACGCTCTGGCCTTCCTTGCCGCAAACGCCGACGCCCGTATCCAGCGACATGTCGTTGCCGATCATGCTCACAAACTTGAGCGACTCCGGGCCGCTGCCGATCAGCGTCGCGCCTTTGACGGGATACGTGATCTTGCCGTTTTCGATCATGTACGCCTCGGACGCCGAGAACACAAACTTGCCGTTCGTGATGTCGACCTGCCCGCCGCCAAAGTTCACCGCATACAGACCGTTTTTGACGGACGCGATGATTTCCTGCGGGTCCTTGTCGCCGTTGAGCATGTACGTATTGGTCATGCGCGGCATCGGCAGCGCGGCGTACGATTCGCGACGCGCGTTGCCCGTCACGGGCATTTTCATGAGGCGCGCGTTCAGCGTGTCCTGGATATAGCCCTTCAGGATGCCGTCTTCGATCAACGTCGTGCACTGCGTCGGGTTGCCTTCGTCGTCGATGTTGAGCGAGCCGCGGCGGTTCGGCAGCGTGCCGTCGTCGACCACCGTCACGCCCTTCGCCGCAACCTGTTCGCCGATGCGCCCGGCGAACGCCGACGAGCCTTTGCGGTTGAAGTCGCCTTCCAGACCGTGGCCGATCGCTTCGTGCAGCAGCACGCCGGGCCAGCCCGGTCCGAGCACGACCGTCATCGCGCCGGCAGGGGCGGGACGCGCGTCGAGGTTCACCAAAGCCGCGTGCACGGCGTCGTCGACGTACTTCGACAGCAGTTCGTCCGTGAAATAGCCATAGTCGTAGCGCCCGCCGCCGCCGCCGCTGCCGATCTCGCGGCGGCCGTTCTGTTCGGCGATCACCGTCACCGACACGCGCACGAGCGGACGGATGTCCGCGGCCAGCGCACCGTCGCTGCGTGCGACCAGCACGACGTCGTATTCGCCGGCGAGGCCCGCCATCACCTGCGTGATGCGCGGATCGCGGCCGCGCGCCATCTGTTCGATGCGTTCGAGCAGCTTGACCTTCGCGGTGGCATCGAGCGAATCCAGCGGATCGGACGGCAGATACAGATCGCGCCCTGACACGCCCGTCAGTGTCGATGCCGCCTTGATCTTCTGCTTGCCGCCGCCCGCTTTCGCGATCGCGCGGGTGGCGATCGCGGCCTGGCGGATCGCTTCGGGCGACAGGTCGTCCGAATACGCGAACGCCGTGCGGTCGCCCGACACGGCGCGCACGCCGACGCCCTGGTCGATGCTGAAGCTGCCCGATTTGACGATGCCTTCCTCGAGACTCCACGCTTCGCTGCGCGTGGCCTGGAAATAGAGGTCCGCGTAGTCGACGCGATGCGTGAAGATTTCGGCGAGGGTGCGCGTCAGCACGGCTTCGTCGAGGCCGTACGGCGTGAGGAGCACGTCTTTGGCAGTCGCGAGATTACGGATGCTGGGTTCGATGATGTTCATGCGAAGTTCGCTCGATTCAGGGTATTCGGTGGGTGCATGCCAGTCAGATGGGTGACGTCGGCAGCACTTTCAATGCGTGCGGTTCATGTCAAACGTAATCAGCCGAGCACGCGGTGACGCCAGGCCGGCAAACTCTGCCGGACTTCGTCGATACGTGAGCGCTCGATATTGCCCGCGACGACGCCCGCGCCTTCGTCGCGCACGTCGATGATTTCGCCCCACGGGTCGATCAGCATGGTGTGGCCCCAGGTGCGTCGGCCGTTCTCATGCTTGCCGCCCTGCGCGGCAGCGAGCACGTAGCACTGGTTCTCGACGGCCCGCGCGCGCAGCAGCGTTTCCCAGTGCGCGCGGCCCGTCGTGTACGTGAAGGCGGACGGCACGACGATCAGCGCGCAGTCGCCCATGCGCCGGTACAGCTCCGGAAAGCGTAGATCGTAGCAGACCGACAGGCCCACGCGCCCGAACGGCGCGTCGAACGTGCGGACGGTGTCGCCGGGGCGGATCGTGCGGGCCTCGTCGAACGATTCCTCGCCTTTCTCGAAGTTGAACAGGTGAATCTTGTCGTAGCGCGCGGCTTCGTTGCCCTGTGGATCGAACACGAGCGTCGTGTTCAGCACGCGCGTTTCTTCGGGCGCCGTCAAAGGCAGCGTGCCGCCGATCACCCAGACCTTGTGTCGGCGCGCGGCGTCGGCGAGAAAGCGCTGGATCGGGCCGTCGCCATAGGGCTCGCGCGCGGTGAGCTTGTCGGTATCCTTGTAGCCCATGAAGCAGAAGTACTCGGGCAGCAGGACGAGCTGCGCGCCGTCGGCGGCGGCTAGCGCGATCAGGCGGTCGGCATCGGCGAGATTGCGGTCGCGCTCCGGCGTGCTCACCATCTGCAGCGCGGCGACGCGGAAAGGATCAGCGTGGGAAAAGGACTTCGCGGACTGCGTGTTCAGGTCGCTCATAGGCGTTCGAAAGACTCCTGCAATGGGCAGTACGGACAGCGGACGCCAGCGTTCGCGGCCGACGCACAGGGCGCGCCGGACATCGCCAGGGTCAGGAACCGCGCTTCGGCCCTCAGTTCGGCGTCGCGATAGCGGCCGGCGCGTTCATATTACCGCTATCTCCATGGACCCGCTCGACGTGCGGTTTGGCCCACGAACCCGTGATCGAGTAATCGCGCGCGAATGCGTGTTCGATCGAGTGCGACAACGCAATGTCACCGACCAGCGCGGCAAGGCCGAGCAGCGGATTGATGATGGCCGCCGCGACGACGCCCGCCCCCGCGCTGACGGTCGGCACGATATGCACGCTCAGGTTCTGAGTTTCGGTCGTCATATCGACGGTGCCTTTCATTTCGGCGCGCGCGGGCGCCGTCACCAGTTCGAAGTTGTTCGTAGAGCCGATGCCGTTCACGACCTGCGCGGTGCCCGTCACATGCTCGAACGGCAGTCCTTCGCCGATCACGTCGCGGAAATTCATCGACGCATAGCGCGCGAGGCTTTGCAGGCTCAGCACGCCGAGCAGCTTCGCGACGCCCGGATCGACCTTGAGAATCTGCCCGTGCCGCAGATCGACGGCGAGATTGCCGTTGAGCGTCGGATAGTCGGGCTTGGTCGGGCCGCCGCGCCAGCCGAGTTTGCCCGTCAGCGACCCTTCGCCCGCCTTCAGCGTGCGCGGCAGGCCGGCGCGTTCGAGCAGCAGCCCCGCGTCCTTGATGTCCAGTTTGAAATCGAGCTCGGTGCTCCGCTCGGCGTCGTCGTCCTGGTTCGGGCCGTAATTACGGCCCGTGCGCCAGTTCGCCGTCGCGTTCAGCACGGCGGCCGGGTTGGTGATCGCGAGCGAGTCGAGCTGCCAGACGGGCGTGCCGTTGTCCTCGAAGTTGTGCGCATTGACTTCCAGCTTGCCGATGTTGCGCTCGCGCACGATCAGCTCGTTGACGACGAGATCGATCGACGGGATGTTTTGCGCGGGCTGGTTGATCGCGGGGCCGAGCAGATCGTTCTCGGTCGCCGACGGAATCACGAGCCGCGCGAGCCGCGCCTGTAGTGTGCCCGGCGATCCCGGCTTCGCGCCCGGCAACCACGACACGTGGCCCGAGACCTGATTGGACGCGATATTCGCCTGCCACTGGCGGTCGTCATGCGACGCGCCGACCACCACGCTTTCCCAGTGACGCTTGAGCAGCGTCAGCGTGCCGATGTGGATCGCGAAGCGGTTCGGCATGAACTGCGCGGCCGTCGCGCTGGGCGGCACGGGCGCGACGCCTTCATTGGCCTTGCGCATCTGCAGGAAGAGGGCGCGCCACGCGTCGGCGTCGAGCGCGTCGATGTCCACGGCGGCGATCACGCCTTCCGACGGCAACTCCGCCGTCCGGTTCACGCCGACCGCGCCGCGCACGACTTCGGGCGGCTGGCCCGGCGCGCGGCGCAGCAGATAGGTCGCCGCGATCGGGCCGAAGGTCAGATCGGCGCGTTGCAGCCCGTTGCTGGTCGCGCTGTCGTTGCCGCCAGTGTTTCCGGATGTCGGCCGGAACGTGAAATCGAGCGGCATCGGCGTGCCGACCGGCTTGTTGAACGGCGCGGGGAAATTGAGCGCGAGCCCGGTGAGGTCCGAGTGGACGGCGACGTCGGGCAACTGGCCCTTCGCGCCGCGCACCTTGATGTCATAGGGCGCGCTGCCGTTCATCCGCGTCAGCACCTGCGCGGGCAGGCCGCGCAGGTTCAGGCCGCGCGCGGCATCGACGGCGAGCTGGCCGGACAGATTGAGGGCATAGGTGCCGTTGTCGTTCAGCCCGCCTTTCGCGCGCACCTCGCCGCCCATGAACTGCCCCGTCAGCCCGTCGACCTGCGCGGTGCGCTCGGTGAAGCGCACTTTGCCGCGCAGTTGCGACAGCGGCGGGACGTTGTCCACGGCAAGCCGATCGTTCTCGAACGCGAGCGAGCCTTCCACCGCGACACGCACTTTCGGCGGCGGGACGCCCGGCGGCGTGGGCGGGTTGCGCGGCACGGTCAGCTTGAGCGCGAGCGCGGCTGGGCCATCGGCATGAATCTTTTCCGTCTCGTGTTTCGCCATCCCGCCGAGCGCGCTGTTATTCACGTAGTCGAGCATGTCGGCGAGCGGCCCGTACCCGTCGCCCGTGATGACGAGGCTCGATGCGCGGTTGCCGAGGTCGTCGATCTTGCCCGTCACCTTGCGCATGGCGACGCCCTTGTAATGCGCGCGGTCGACGTCGAAGCGCAACAATTTCTCTTTCAGCTGGAAGGTGCCGTCGATGCCGTCCAGCGCGGGCCACACATTCGGCGCGCCGTTCTTCAGCGTGCGCGGTGGATACGGCGACGGATCGAAGCGGCCGCCCTTGAACGGCGCGACGATTCTGAACACGCCCGCGCTCGGGTCGCGCGAGTAGGGGAATTTCTCAAGGTTGCCGTGAATTTCGATCGTGCCGCCGCGTGACACACCCGCCTGCAAGCCGTGGGTCAGATAGACGCGCAGTTTTTCGCTGATGCTGGTCGGCAGATAGCGCGTGATGCGCGTGACCTGCGCGCGCTCGAAGTCGGCCTTCAGGTCGAGCGAGCCGCGCCCGCTGCCGACGTTCGAGTAGCTTGCCGTCGCCTTTGCGGCCGTATCGGCATTCGAAACCTTCAGCTCCGTCACGTCGACCTTGAATGCCTTGTGCCGCTGCCCCGGCTCGATCGCGGACGCGATCGTCCACGTGCCTTTGCCGCTCAGATGGTCGAACGTGAGGCGCGGGTCGTCGAACACGCCGGGCAGCGTGAGGGCCGCGTTGGCGGTATCGATGGCAATCGAGCCGTGCTTTTCGTCGGCGTCGACGGAGCCCCACAGATTCTCGACGCCCGGAACACCCGCGCGCGGGTGGTTCCTCGCGGTCAGCCCCGGCGGCGGCTCCTGCGCGGCGACGCTGATGCCCTGCAGATCGCCCTTGAAGCGATACCGCACGATGGGTTCCGCGCCCGGCTCGTGATGCTCGGAGGCGGCCTCGCCCGAATCGGGCTTGCCGCGCTCGACCTCGATCGTGTAATTCGCGACCAGCCCGCGCGGGTTGAAGCGCACGAGGTTGTTCAGCAGGCGCCTGGGCAGCGGCAGCGCACGGCTGAATTCCGCGAGCACGCCGAGATCGACGCGATCGCCCGAAATGCTGATCAGCTGGCCGTGCTGGACGCTCGGCATCCGGTAGCGGCTCGACAGCGTGTGCAGCGCGAGGATGCGCGCAACGGGCGTGCCGTCGTCGAGCGGCGGCTGGCCGAGTTCGGCGCGCAGGTTGTTCAGGTCGAGGGTCCAGTCGTCGCCGTCGTGCGCGACAGCCCACGAAAAGCTCGCGACAGGCACGTCGAGCTTCGGCTGCGTCGGCTTCACGCGCAGCGCGATGTTGGTGCCCGACAGTTCGCCCGAGGCCGAGCGCACGCGGCCCTGCGTGAATTGCAGCCAGATCGCGTTGTCGACGCGGCCCGCGTAGGTTTCGATCGGGAAGTCCATGTAGCGGGCGAGCGTCGGCAGATCGACGGGGCCTGCCGATATGTAGGCTTCGCCCGTCCAGTTGATCGGCTTGCCCATCGCCGCGAGGCGCGCGTGCCGGAAGTGCGCGCGAAAGTCGAGCGGGCCGAACAGCAGCTTGCCGTTGGGCGGCGCCTGCAGCGCGAGCCGGTGATCGTAGCCGTCGCTGAGGATCGCGAGGCGGATGTCATGCAGCGCGATCTCGGGCGCGTCGCGGCGCGCGTCATGCCAGCGCAGCGTGCCGCCGCGCAGGATCATCGCTTCCTGGCGCAGCAGCCACGTGCTGAAGGTGTCGTTGCCGGAATGCGTGGTCGGCACCATCACGCCCGCCACGGTCAGCGAGCCGTCCGTCTCGCGCTCGATCAGCAGATCCGGCTTGTCGACGATCACGCTCGACAGGATTGGCGCGAACTTCCAGACGGATGACCACGACACCGTTGCGCTCGCATGCGGAATGTTCAGCGCGACTTTGCCGTCGCGGTCGGTGATGGTGATGTCGGTGACTTCAAGGCCGGGCTGGAAGCCCGTCCAGTGCGGCGCGATCTTGCCGATCCTGAGCTGGGCGTGAATTTTTTCCGAGACAGCGGCCTCGATTTTTGGCCGGAACGAATCCGCGTGCGGCAGCACGATGTAGCGCAGGCCAAGAATGGCCAGCACGACAACGAAATACAGGAGCAGCGCGATGCCAAGCACGACCCGCAGCGTGTGTCGCAGCACTGCGTGATCGTGCCCGCCTACGGGCTTGACGCGTCCAGCTTCGTGCGGGTCGGCGGATGAGTTTCGCTCGGACATGCTGCGACGGGGTAGGCGTATGTTAGTTTTGCGGTCTAACCACGAAATGTATCACACGGGCCAACGGCCACGGACTTAAGGTACGGCCAGTGTGGACAAGGCCACACGGGGTGTCGGCAGCTCGAGCGAGCTCCGGCTGCGACGGCCCGAGGCAGGAACCCAAGCAACCAGCGAGCCAGACCTTTGATGACCGAACCATCCCTGTTGAGTTCCAGCTATTCGCATTACGCGTCGCGTGCGTACGCGGCGCACGACGGTCTCGCGTCGCGCGTCGCGGCGCTGGCGGCGGCGCCCATCAGCCGTGAGCGGATCGACGGGCGTCTCGACACGCTGACGGACGCTCTGCGCGCGACGCCCGATGCGCCACTTTCCGAAGACGCGCTGAAAAAGGCGCTGCGCCAGCTTCGCGCGGAAGTGTTCTGCGCCGTGATGGAGCGCGACCTGTCCGGCGCGGCCGACGTGGCCGAAGTGACGGGCACGATGACCGATCTCGCCGAAGCGACGGTCCAGCGCGCAATGGCCGTGGTCAGCGCCGATCTCGAAGCGCTCTACGGCGAGCCGCGGGGCTCGCAGGGCGAGCGGCTGTCGCTGGGCGTGGTCGGCATGGGCAAGCTGGGCGGGCGCGAGTTGAATGTATCGTCGGATATCGATCTGATCTTCGTCTATGAGGACGACGGCGAGACGACGGGCGGCCAGCGCTCGCCCATCGCCACCCAGGACTTCTTCACACGCCTCGGCAAACGGCTGATCGCCGCGCTCGCCGAGGTGACGGCGGACGGCTATGTGTTTCGCGTCGACATGCGGCTGCGGCCGAACGGCGACTCGGGGCCGCTCGTGTGCAGCCTCGGCATGCTCGAAGAGTATTTCTACGTGCAGGGCCGCGAGTGGGAGCGCTACGCGTGGATCAAGGGCCGGCTCGTGTCCGAGCATGCGAGCGATTCGGCGCGCCGGCTGTCGAAGCAGCTCGACGCGATCGTGAAGCCGTTCATCTACCGGCGCTACCTGGACTTCGGCGTGATCAGCGCGATTCGCTCGCTGCACCTGCAGATTCGCCAGGAGGCGCAGCGGCGCGCGTCGATGCGCCCCGACAAGGCCGACGACATCAAGCTCGGCCGCGGCGGCATTCGCGAAATCGAGTTCAGCGCGCAGGTGTTCCAGTTGATACGCGGCGGCCAGGACGCGGGCTTTCGCGTGCGGCCGACGCTCGTCGTGCTGCGCCACGCGGCGGCGCGCGGTCTCATTTCGCCCGGCGTGTGCGCGGATCTGACGGGCGCGTATCTCTTTCTGCGTGCCCTCGAGCACCGTCTGCAATACAGAAACGATGCGCAAACCCACGCGATGCCCGTCGATCCCGTCGAACGCGCGCATCTCGCGCAGGCGATGGGTTTCGACGATTACGCGTCGCTGATGACGAAGCTCGAAGCGCACCGCGAACTGGTCGAGCAGCAGTTCGACCAGATATTCGCCGACAAGGTGAGCGGGCAAGGCGGTTGCGGCGCGCGCGAAGACGGCGCGGCCGTGTGGGTGTGGAGCAGCGCGCTCGCCGACGACAGCGCCGACGAGGCGCTCGCGGCGCGGCTCGTCGAACTCGGCATCGAACACCCCACCGAGTTGCTCGCGCGCCTGAAGGCCGTGTGGCAGTCGTCGCGCTATGCAGGTCTCGCGGAGCGCAGCCGCCAGCGCTTCGACATCGTCGCGCAGCGCGCGCTCGAGGCTGCCAACACGCTGGAACCGGCCGAGCGGCGCGGCGATATTCTGGTGCGGCTGTTCGATCTGCTCGAAGCCATCGGGCGGCGCGGCGCCTATCTTGCGCTGCTGACTGAATATCCGCAGGCGCTGCACCGCGTGCTGTCGGTGCTGGGCGCGTCGCGCTGGGCGGCGGGCTATCTGATCCGCCACCCGCAATTGCTCGACGAACTGCTCGACGACGAAGCGATGGCGAGCCCGTTCGACTGGCCGGAGTTCAAGCGCACGCTGCGCACGCGGCTCGCGGCCGCCGACGGCGTCGAGCAGCAGATGGATTTGCTGCGTCATGCGCATCAGGCCGAAGTGTTCCGCATCCTGCTGATCGATCTGGCCGGCAAGCTGAGCGTCGAGCATGTCAGCGACCGTTTGTCGGAACTCGCGGATGCCGTGCTCGACGTGACCATCGAGGCCGTCTGGAACCAGTTGGCCAAGCGCCATCGGGAGGTGCCGCGCTTTGCGATCATCGCGTACGGCAAGCTGGGCGGAAAGGAGCTTGGCTACGCGTCGGACCTCGACCTGATCTTTCTGTACGACGATCCGGACGACAACGCATCCGACATCTACGCAACCTTCACGCGCCGGCTGATCACGTGGCTTACCACGGCGACGGGTGCGGGCACGCTGTTCGACGTCGACTTGCGGTTGCGCCCGAACGGCGAATCGGGCCTGCTCGTGACCGATCTCGACGCGTTCCGCCGCTATCAGCTGCGCGAGGGCGATGCCGCCAACACGGCGTGGGTCTGGGAACACCAGGCGCTGACGCGCGCCCGTTACTGCGCGGGAGACCCCGCCGTCGGCGCGCAGTTCGAGGCGATCCGCGAACAGGTGCTGACCACGCCACGCGACGCCGCGACGCTTGCCGCCGAGATCGTCGACATGCGGCGGCGCGTCGAGGATGGCCATCCGAACCGGACCGAACTGTTCGATCTGAAGCACGATCGCGGCGGCATGGTCGACATCGAGTTCGCCGTGCAGTACTGGGTGCTGCTGCATGCGGCGCGCGATCCCGAGCTGATCCGCAATACCGGCAATATCGCGCTGCTGCGCGAGGTGTCGCGCTTCGGCCTGATGAGCGGCGAGGAAGCCGACACCGTGGGCGCGGCGTACCGGACCTACCGGAAGCTGCAGCACAAGCTGCGGCTCGACGGCATGGAGAAGGCGCGCGTCGAGCCGCACACCGTCGAGAACGAACGCGAGGCCGTGCTGCGGCTGTGGCGGCGGGTGTTTGGCTGACGCTGCGCAGCGGCGCGGGCGTTGAAGCCCGCGCCGTGCCATGACTGGCGGGCGCTTTACGCCGTGGTGAGCATTTCCTTGGCGTGCTTGCGCGTGGTGGCCGTGATTTCCAGGCCGCCCAGCATGCGCGCGACTTCCTCGATACGGCTCGACTTGTCCAGCGACGTCACCGTGCTGACCGTGCCGTTCTTGCCCTTGCTGCTCTTTGCGACCTGGAAGTGATGATCGCCGCGCGCCGCGACCTGCGGCAGGTGCGTCACGCACAGCACCTGGCGCTGCTCGCCGAGCTGATGCAACAGGCGCCCGACCACTTCCGCGACACCGCCGCCGATTCCCGTGTCCACTTCGTCGAAAATCAGCGTCGGCGTCGGGCTGGCCGCGCTTGCGATCACCGAGAGCGCGAGACTGATACGCGCCAGTTCGCCGCCAGAGGCCACCTTCGCCAGCGGCCGCAACGGCACGCCCGCATGGCCGGCGACGCGGAATTCGACCTGCTCCATGCCATGCGCGCCGCCGTCGGGCAGCGGCACCAGCGCGACTTCGAAGCTGCCGCCTGCCATCGACAGTTCCTGCATGCCCGTCGTCACTGCGGCGCCCAGCGCCTTCGCGGCTTTCGCGCGGGCCTTCGACAGCACCTTGGCGTCGGCGAGATACGCGTCTTTCGCCTTTGCCTCGGCGGCGCGCAGCGCGTCGAGGTCGGCGGCGGCGTCGAGTTTCGCGAGTTGCGCGCGGCGCTCTTCGTGTTCCTGGGGCAATGTTTCTGGTTGCAGCCGGAATTTGCGGGCCGCCGAGTGCAGCGCGTCGAGGCGCTTCTCGACCTGGGCGAGCCTGTCGGGATCGAGTTCCAGCCGCTGCGCGTAGTGGCTCAGGGAATACGCCGCTTCCTGTAACTGGATTTCGGCGGGTTCGAGCGCGGCGAGGGCGTCGTTCAGCGCCGGATCGATCCCGGCGAGATCGCGCACCTTCGAGATGACGGACGACAAATGACCGAGCATCGCCTCGTCCGATTCGGACAGCGCCGACAGCGCACCCTGCACACCGTCGATCAGATTCGCCGAATGCGACAGCCGCCGGTGCTCGACGTTGACTTCTTCCCACTCGCCGGGCTGCGGCGAGAGCTTGTCGAGTTCCGCGAGCTGCCATGCCAGACGCTCGCGTTCGAGTTGCAGTTCGCGGTCCTTGCTCTGCGCGGTCTCGACGGCCTGCGCCGCGTCGCGCCAGCTACGCCATGCGCGGGTGACGGCGGCCTTCGTGTCGAGCAGCCCGGCATGCGTGTCGAACAGCTCGCGCTGCGCGTCGGGCCGCATCAGCAGTTGATGCGCGTGCTGGCCGTGAATATCGACGAGCATTTCGCCGACTTCGCGCAGTTGCGTGAGCGTCGCCGCCGTGCCGTTGATGAACGCGCGCGAGCGGCCGTTGCCGTCCACCACGCGGCGCAGCATCACCGTGTTGCCGTGCTCCGTCTCGCTGGCGGAGAGCGCCTGTTCGTCGAGCCACGCGTCGACCAGCGGATGCGTGTCGAATTCGGCCGTGATGTCCGCGCGCGCCTCGCCGTTGCGCACGACGCTCGCGTCGGCGCGTGCGCCGAGCGCCAGCGCCAGCGCGTCGATGAGAATGGATTTGCCGGCACCCGTTTCGCCGGAAAAGACTGTGAAGCCGCTGTCGAATTCAAGGTCGAGCGCGGCGACGATGACGAAGTCGCGTATCGAGAGGTGGCGGAGCATGGCTCGTCTGTGTGGCGTGGCTGGCGTGAGTTGGTGTGGTGTGTTGTCGTTACGCTCGGACTTGCAGCAGGCCGCGCTGGCAGATATTCAGTCGCGTGGATCGTCTTCGTGCGACGGATATTCGTTCCAGTGCAGCTTCTTGCGCAGCGTCGCGTAATAGCTGTAGCCGACAGGATGCAGGAAGGGCACGGTATGGCGCGAGCGTCGCACGTCGATCGTGTCGTTCAGTTCCAGCGCGGTGAACGACTGCATGTCGAAGTTCACATTGACGTCGCGGCCCGAGATGATCTGGATGCTGACCTTGGAGTCGTCCGGGATCACGATAGGGCGGTTCGACAACGCATGCGGAGCGATCGGCACGAGCACGAGCCCCTGCAGCTGCGGGTGCAGAATCGGCCCTTGCGACGACAGCGCATAAGCCGTCGAGCCCGTCGGCGTCGCGACGATCAGCCCGTCCGAGCGCTGGTTGTACATGAAGCGGCCATCCACGGACACACGCAGTTCCGCCATACCCGAAAAGCCCGAGCGGTTCACGACGACGTCGTTGAACGCGAGCGCGTGGTAGATGGGCTGGCCGTCGCGCATGATCCTCGATTCGAGCAGCGTGCGCTCTTCGCGCTCGAAGGTGCCCGACAGCATCTGCGGGATGATCTCGCGCATGTCGGTGAACGGGATGTCGGTGATGAAGCCGAGCCGCCCGTGGTTGATGCCGATCAGGGGCGTCCGGTATGGCGCCAGCTGGCGGCCGATGCCGAGCATCGTGCCGTCGCCGCCGAGCACGATGGCAACGTCCGCGCGCGCGCCGATCTCCGCCGGACGCAGCGCAGGCCATTGCGTCACGCCGATTTCCTGGGCGGTTTCCGCCTCGAACACGACGTCGAGACCGAGCTTGCCGATGCACGCGGCGAGCGCGGTCAGCGGTTCCCCGATGCCCGGCGTATTGCTGCGCCCGATGAGCGCGACGGTCTTGAACTGGCTGTTAGCTTGCATGCCGGCATTACACCATAGGTGGGACCTGAAAAGAACCGTGGAACGCGGCGGCACGCCCGTGGGGGCTGACGCGCGACGGCCGCGCGATGCCGGCCAGCCTTCGCCGGATTATCGTTAGAATGGTGAAGTCCTCATGACAGACGTGACGACTGTCCGGACTCATGCGATGTGGCTTCAGCGTGGGCGGGGTGCCGCGCAGGGCGCGCAAGGCTGTCGAGCCGCCGCGCCTCGTGCCGCCGCGCGCTCGCCGCCATCCGGTGGTTACGCTAAAATTTTTCGCCATGCTAGATCCTCGAGCACAAACCCTTCTGAAAACGCTGATCGAGCGGTATATCGCCGAAGGTCAGCCGGTCGGCTCGCGCACGCTTTCGCGGTACTCGGGGCTCGAACTCAGCCCGGCGACGATCCGCAACGTGATGTCCGATCTCGAGGAACTGGGGCTCGTCATCAGTCCGCATACGTCGGCGGGACGCATTCCAACGCCGCGCGGCTACCGGCTTTTCGTCGACACCATGCTCACCGTCGAGTCGGCCGCCGACGAAGACGCCGTGATGCGCGCAGTGAAGACCACGCTGCAGCCGGGCGAGCCGCAGAAAGTGGTCGCGGCCGCCGCGAGCGTGCTGTCCAACCTGTCGCAGTTCGCGGGCGTGATCCTGACGCCGCGCCGCAGCCATGTGTTCAAGCAGATCGAATTTCTGCGCCTGTCCGACAAGCGCATCCTGCTGATCATCGTGACGCCGGAAGGCGACGTGCAGAACCGCATCATGGCGACGCAGCGCGATTTCTCGCCGTCGCAGCTCACGGAAGCCTCCAATTACATCAACGCGCACTTCGCGGGCCTGTCGTTCGACGAGGTGCGCCTGCGTCTGCGCGAGGAAATCGACGAACTGCGCGGCGACATGACCACGCTGATGCACGCGGCCGTCACCGCGAGCACGGACGTCACGGATACGGGCGAAACCGTGCTGATTTCCGGCGAGCGCAATCTGCTCGAAGTGGCCGACCTTTCGTCGGACATGGCGCGGCTGCGCAAGCTGTTCGATGTATTCGATCAAAAGACGAGTCTCCTTCAGTTGCTCGACGTGTCGAGCCACGCGCAAGGCGTGCAGATTTTCATTGGCGGCGAGTCGAACCTCGTCCCGATCGAGGAAATGAGCGTGGTGACCGCGCCGTACGAGGTGAACGGCAAGATTGTCGGCACGCTCGGCGTGATCGGCCCGACGCGCATGGCCTACAACCGCGTGATTCCCATTGTCGACATCACCGCGCGACTGCTTTCGATGACGCTCAGCCAGGGGTAGCGCCGAGTCCGGCATGGTGTTCATCATGCGCGGCGTTTTTCGCCGTGCCAATTGGCCGAACGGCCAGGTATCGGCGGCAGACCGCCCCGCTATAATGGGCTTCCCGATTCATTACGTGCCGCGCGCCTGCACGGCTCTTTTTCTTGCCTATGCGCTTCGACCTCGAGCGGCCCTCGCAGAATGCTGCGGCACATCGTGTCGCCGTGTTGCTGATCAACCTCGGAACGCCCGATGCGCCGACGCCTCGCGCCGTGCGGCGCTATCTCGCGCAGTTTCTGTCCGATCCGCGCGTGGTCGAGATCCCGTCGTTCGTGTGGCAAATCATCCTGCGGCTGCTGATCCTGCCGTTTCGCGGCGCCGCCTCGGCGAAGAAGTACGCCGCCGTCTGGATGCCTGAAGGCTCGCCGTTGCGCGTGCATACGGAAAAGCAGGTCGAAGGGCTGCGGCATCTGCTGCACGTGAACGACTACACGGTGATCGTCGACTATGCGATGCGTTACGGCACGCCCGGCATTCCCGCCATGCTCAACCAGCTGAAGCTGGCGGGCGCCGAACGCATCCTGCTGATGCCGATGTATCCGCAGTATTCGTCGTCGACCACGGCCACGGCTTTCGACGACGCGTTCGCTGCGCTCAGGCGGATGCGCAACCAGCCGGAGATCCGCACCGTGCGCCAGTACGCGGATCATCCCGCCTATATCTCGGCGCTCGCGGCGCAGGTGAACCATTATTGGCATGTGCACGGCCGCCCGGACTTCGCGGCGGGCGACAAGCTGGTGCTGAGCTTTCACGGCGTGCCCAAGCGTACGCTCGACCTGGGCGACCCGTATCACGAGCAATGTCAGCAGACGGCGTCGCTGCTGATGCACGCGCTGGGGCTCACCACTGTGGAATGCCGCGTAACGTTCCAGTCGCGCTTCGGCAAGGCCGAATGGCTGCAGCCTTATACGGCGCCTACGCTGAAGGAATTGGGCGCGGCGGGCGTGCATCGCGCGGACGTATTCTGTCCGGGTTTCACGGCGGATTGCCTCGAGACGATCGAGGAAATCGGCATGGAAGTGCGTGACGAATTCGTGCACGCGGGCGGGAAAGTTTTTCACGCCATTCCTTGCCTGAACGCATCGCCTGCGTGGATCGCGGCGCTCGGCGAGATCGTCGCGCAGCACCTGCAAGGCTGGCCGGTGCAGGTGAGCGCGCCGCAAAGCGCGTCTGTTGCCTGAACTTTTCCGCGTCCGGCATGCAATCTGCATTCGTGTATCGGCTCATGGCGTCTGGAAACGCCTGAAGAAGGACTGATGAACTACAAGATTTCCACCGAACCGGGCGCTCGCTTGCGCATCGACAAATGGTTGTGGGCGGCGCGCTTCTTCAAGACGCGTTCGCTGGCAACCGATGCCGTCGAGAAAGGCCGGGTGCGGATCGGCGGCGCAAGTGTGAAGCCGGCCAAGGATGTGCGGGTCGGCGATCTGGTCGAGATCGAGATCGAACGGATCGTGTGGCAGATCCAGGTGCTCGGCGTGTGCGACGTGCGCGGACCAGCGAGCGTCGCGCAGACGCTTTACGTGGAAACCGAAGAGGGTAAGCAGAAGCGGCAGCAGGAAAACGAGCGGCGCAAGACCTATCGCGAGCCGGCCGCCGAATTGCACGGGCGGCCGACCAAGCGCGACAGACGCGTCATCGACAAATTTTCGCGTGAGGGTTGAACAGCTGTTCCATCGTCGCATGAACGCCACCATATTCAGTGGTGTGCTCGTTGACGACGCCGGACATGCAGATGGTCGTGGTGCCTGCGATAAGTACCAATGCGACCACCGATATAGCGAAGGTCAGTTTCACGGTACTCCCCCATGGAGATTGCAAGCGGAAACGGGCGATTCAGCTGGTAGTAAGCCGTACGTCAGATTAGGGTTAACGTGCCTTTTCGGACGCCTGAGTTGAGTTTAGGACACTCGCGCAGTGCGCTCAATCTCAATATGATGCCGCGTTCGCCATGCTTGTTACGCCAGATTTCCGGGCCCCTGCAAGGTGCAAAAAGCATCCGCGGGAGCCTTGAAATACGGCGTGCGCACCCTTACCTGCACCGTTGATGCGCGGCCGGCATGTTGTATTGGCACAACGCTCATCGAGCGAGTCCCGTTAAACTGCCGCCGTTTTTTGGCCATATCTATTTGAATTTCAGCGACATGGAAAACACGCAAGAGAATCCGACGAGCCAGAATCCCACGCCCGCCGACGAAGCCGCGCGCCAGGCCGCAGAGGCCGCATCGGGCGAGCCGCAGGCTCAGGCGCAACAGCCGGACGCAGCTGCCGGCGAACCGCAAGCCGAAACGTCCGGCGTCGAAGCCGCATTGGCCGAAACGCAGGCGAAGCTGGCTGAAATGCAGGAAAACTTCCTGCGCGCGAAAGCGGAGACGGAAAACGTGCGCCGCCGCGGTCAGGAAGACGTCGCGAAGGCACACAAGTTCGCCATCGAGAGCTTTGCCGAACATCTGCTGCCCGTCGTCGACAGCCTCGAAGCTGCCGTCGCGCACTCGTCCGACGATCTCGTGAAGGTCCGCGAGGGTGTCGAGCTGACGCTGCGCCAGCTGACGGGCGCGCTGGAGAAGGGCAAGGTCGTTGCTCTGAATCCCGTTGGCGAGAAGTTCGATCCGCATCGCCATCAGGCCATTTCGATGGTCCCGGCCGACCAGGAGCCGAACACCGTGGTCGCCGTGCTGCAAAAAGGCTATGTGATCGCCGACCGCGTGCTGCGTCCGGCGCTGGTCACGGTCGCGGCGCCGAAGTAAGCGGTCTTCGCGCTGTCATGGCCGGCATTCCTGTCGACGGCACCGCATTCGCGGCTTTCGACATGCAGGCGCTCAGCGCCGATACCTTCGACGCCGGCATCCAGTCGGCGGGCGACGATCTGGCCGTGGTGTTCTTCTGGGGGCTGGACTGCTTCAACTGCGAAATCGCGAAGAAGGCAATGCTCTCGCAGCCGGACGCGATCCGTGCGCTCGGCCTGCGCTGGTTTCACAGCAATGTCTACGAGCATCGCGAGCTGGGGCGGCGCTTCCTGCTGCATGGCGTGCCGTCATGGTTCTTTTTTCACCGTGGCAAGCGCCTCGGAAGGGCGACGGGCTGGCATGGACTGGCGCAATTCGAAGCGGCCGTGGCCGCGGCTCGTGCGAAAATCCGCCCGGCCGTCGCAGGGGCAACCGGTGCAGACGCACCCGTCGCAGGGGCGGCGGGCTCAATCGACGGATAAACCGATTGGAAAAATTTAATGACCGCATTGGATTAGGGGTCTTGAAAACGGTGCGGCTGCACTTATGTTGAGTGCAGGATGAATTTCAGGGCGGGACGCCCGGTGGCCGGATCGGCCAGCCAGCAATGCCCGCAGCGATCAAAGTCAGGAGATTAGTAAAAATGGGCAAAATCATCGGCATCGACCTCGGCACCACCAATTCGTGCGTGGCGCTGATGGAAGGCAATCAGGTCAAGGTGATCGAGAACTCGGAAGGTGCGCGCACCACGCCGTCGATCATCGCTTACATGGACGACAACGAAGTCCTCGTCGGCGCGCCCGCCAAGCGTCAATCGGTCACCAACCCGAAGAACACGCTGTACGCGGTCAAGCGCCTGATCGGCCGCCGCTTCGAAGAAAAAGAAGTGCAGAAGGACATCGGCCTGATGCCCTACAAGATCGTCAAGCACGACAACGGCGACGCCTGGGTCGAAGCGCACGGTCAAAAGCTCGCGCCGTCGCAGATCTCCGCTGAAGTGCTGCGCAAGATGAAGAAAACGGCCGAAGACTATCTCGGCGAAACGGTCACGGAAGCCGTCATCACGGTCCCGGCGTACTTCAACGACAGCCAGCGTCAGGCAACCAAAGACGCGGGCCGCATCGCCGGTCTGGACGTGAAGCGGATCATCAACGAACCGACGGCTGCTGCGCTCGCCTTCGGCCTGGACAAGGCTGAAAAGGGCGACCGCAAGATCGCTGTGTTCGACCTGGGCGGCGGCACGTTCGACATTTCGATCATCGAAATCGCGGACGTCGACGGCGAAATGCAGTTCGAAGTGCTGTCGACGAACGGCGACACGTTCCTCGGCGGTGAAGACTTCGACCAGCGCATCATCGACTACATCATCGGCGAGTTCAAGAAAGAGCAAGGCGTCGATCTGTCGAAGGACGTGCTCGCGCTGCAACGCCTGAAGGAAGCGGCTGAAAAGGCGAAGATCGAGCTGTCGTCGGGTCAGCAGACGGAAATCAACCTGCCGTATATCACGGCGGACGCATCGGGTCCGAAGCACTTGAACCTGAAGATCACGCGCGCCAAGCTGGAAGCGCTGGTCGAAGACCTGATCGAGCGCACCATCGAACCGTGCCGCGTCGCGATCAAGGATGCAGGCGTGAAGGTCGGTGAAATCGACGACGTGATTCTCGTCGGCGGCCAGACGCGTATGCCGAAGGTGCAGGAAAAGGTGAAGGAGTTCTTCGGCAAGGACCCGCGCCGTGACGTGAACCCGGACGAAGCCGTTGCTGTCGGCGCGGCTATTCAAGGCCAGGTGCTGTCGGGCGACCGCAAGGACGTGCTGCTGCTGGACGTGACGCCGCTGTCGCTGGGCATTGAAACGCTCGGCGGCGTGATGACGAAGATGATCAACAAGAACACCACGATTCCGACGAAGCACGCTCAGGTGTATTCGACGGCGGACGACAACCAGTCGGCCGTGACGATCAAGGTGTTCCAGGGCGAGCGCGAAATGGCGGCGGGCAACAAGCTGCTGGGCGAGTTCAACCTGGAAGGGATTCCGCCCGCACCGCGCGGCGTGCCGCAGATCGAAGTGAGCTTCGACATCGACGCGAACGGCATTCTGCACGTCGGCGCGAAGGACAAGGCGACGGGCAAGGAAAACCGCATCACGATCAAGGCGAACTCGGGGCTGTCCGAAGCTGAAATCGAAAAGATGGTGAAGGACGCGGAAGCGAACGCGGAAGAAGATCACAAGCTGCGTGAACTGGCCGACGCCCGCAACCAGGGCGATGCGCTGGTGCATAGCACGAAGAAGGCGCTCACCGAGTACGGCGACAAGCTGGATGCGGGCGAGAAGGAAAAGATCGAAGCCGCGCTGAAGGATCTCGAGGAAACGCTGAAGAGCGGCTCGAGCGACAAGGCTGCGATCGAAGCCAAGATCGAGACGGTTGCAACTGCGTCGCAGAAGCTCGGCGAAAAGATGTACGCCGACATGCAGGCGCAAGGTGCAGCGGGCGCGGCAGGTGCGGGCGCAGCCGGTGCGGAAGCAGCGGCGGGCCAAAGCCAGCAGGCCGACGACGTCGTCGACGCCGAGTTCAAGGAAGTGAAGAAGGACTAAGCCGGGTTGCTATCCGACCGCAAGGCTGCGCATGTCATCCATGCGCAGCCCGGCTGCAAAGGGTTGAGCGCCTGCACGGCGTCTTAACCGATCACGCGCCTGGCGAGCCCTTCGGCTCTCCGGGCACATTTGTTTTATGGAGGGCGCGGCTTTTGACCCGTAATTGTGGTCGAAGCCAGAGCCTTACGAGTCGCGAGACTCCAGCATTCAAGAGGAGCCGCCGCGCCGCATTGCGCGGATGGCGTTGAACCGATATGGCGAAACGGGATTACTACGAGATTCTGGGCGTTGCAAAGAACGCGAGCGACGACGAAATCAAGAAGGCTTATCGCAAGCTCGCGATGAAGCACCACCCTGACCGCAATCCGGGCAACAAGGATGCGGAAGAGCATTTCAAAGAGGTGAAGGAAGCCTACGAAATGTTGTCGGACTCGCAAAAGCGTGCAGCGTACGACCAGTACGGCCACGCTGGCGTCGATCCGAACATGGCGGGTGCGGGCGCCCAAGGTTTCGGCGGTTTTGCCGACGCATTCGGCGATATCTTCGGCGACATCTTCGGCCAGGCAGCGGCGGGTGGGCGCGGCGGCCGCGGCGGTCCGCAGGTGTATCGCGGCGCGGATCTGCGCTACAGCATGGAAATCACGCTCGAGCAGGCCGCGCACGGCTACGACACGCAGATCCGCGTGCCGAGCTGGGTGTCGTGCGAGATCTGTCACGGCTCCGGCGCGAAGCCGGGCACGAAGCCGGAAACCTGCCCGACCTGTAACGGCTCCGGCGCGGTGCGGATGTCGCAAGGTTTCTTCAGCATCCAGCAGACGTGTCCGAAGTGCCACGGCACGGGCACCTACATTCCCGAGCCTTGCACGCACTGCCACGGCGCGGGCAAGACCAAGGAAACCAAGACGCTGGAAGTGAAGATTCCGGCGGGCATCGACGACGGTATGCGCATCCGTTCGGCGGGCAACGGCGAGCCGGGCATCAACGGTGGTCCGTCGGGCGATCTGTACGTCGAGATTCACATCAAGGCGCATGCCGTGTTCGAGCGCGACGGCGACGATCTGCATTGCCAGATGCCGATTCCGTTCACGAAGGCGGCGCTGGGCGGCGAGATCGAAGTGCCGACGCTTGCCGGCCGCGCCAGCTTCACGGTGCCGGAGGGCACGCAGTCGGGCAAGACGTTCCGGCTGCGCGGCAAGGGCATCAAGGGTTTGCGTTCGAGCATCGCGGGCGATCTGTACGTGCATGTTCAGGTGGAAACGCCCGTCAAGCTCACGGATGCGCAGCGCGACCTGCTGCAGCAGTTCGAGAAGTCGCTCGTGGAAGGCGGCGCGCGTCACAGCCCGCAGAGCAAGAGCTGGTTCGACCGCGTCAAGAGCTTTTTCGATTAACGCGCTCTGAAGTTGGCGGCATGCATGGCGGCTCAGGAAACAGCGGCTCACGAAGGAAGCTCCGTGTTCGCGTTGCTGGACGACTGCGACTCGACTGCGAGTCGCCGTTCGAGCCGGCTGTACACGGGGTTTCGTCGCGAGCACGTTTGTACTGACCGCGCGCAGCTGGATGCCGTCTGCGAGGCGGCTGCGGCCGATATCGACAGCGGGCTGTTCGCCGTCGTGCTGGCCGATTACGAATTTGGACAGGCGTTACAGCAGAAGACGCAGCGTGCCGGTGGCACGCTGCGTTTTTTATTGTTCGACACGTGCAGGAAGATGTCGCGCGACGAGGTCGACACATGGCTCGCGCTTCGCGACAGCGCGGCCGTCGAGCCTTCCGTGGCGGGCATCGGCGGCGTTCATGCGAGCGTCGACGAAGCGCAGTTCACGCAGGCCATCAGCGCGATTCACGACGCGCTGCGTGCCGGCGACTCCTACCAGATCAACTACACCTACCGGCTGTACTTCGACGCGTTCGGCACGCCCGCCGCGTTGTTCCGGCGGCTGCGCGCGCGGCAGTCGGTTCATTACGGCGCGCTGATCGCGTTGCCCGACGACCGATGGATCGTATCGTGCTCGCCGGAACTGTTCGTCGAGAAGAAGGGCGCTTCGCTGCGCACGCGGCCAATGAAGGGCACTGCGCCGCGTTCGACGGACGCGCAGCAGGACCGCGCGGCCGCCGAGTTCCTTGCGAGCGACCCGAAGAACCGCGCGGAAAACGTGATGATCGTCGATCTGCTGCGCAACGATCTGTCACGGATCGCGGAAACCGGCACGGTGAAAACGCCCGCGCTGTTTTCGATCGAACCGTATCAGTCGCTGTGGCAGATGACGTCGACCGTGACGGCGACCTTGCAGGCGCGCACGACGTTTGCCGAGGTGCTGCGTGCGCTCTTTCCGTGCGGCTCCATCACGGGCGCACCCAAGCACAAGACCATGCAGTTGATCGAGCAGCTCGAATCCACCCCGCGCGGGCTGTACACGGGCGCAATCGGCTGGCTCGACGCGCATGCGGATCTCGGCGAGACAGTCGGCAAGCAGTGTGGCGATTTCTGTCTGTCGGTGGCGATCCGCACGCTGACGCTTGGCGCCGTCGCACGCGACGGAGCACGGCACGGCGAAATGGGCATTGGCGCGGGCATCGTGCTCGATAGCGTGGCGCAAGACGAATACGCGGAGTGCAAATTGAAAGCACGTTTCCTGACGGACGCCGACCCGGGTTTTCAACTGTTCGAAACGATGTATGCGACGCTCGAAGGCGGCGTGCGACATCTCGATCGGCATTTCGCGCGGCTTGAACATAGCGCCCGGTGGCTGGGCTTCGCATTCGACGAAGACAGGCTGCGCGCGCAACTCGTCGCGCAATGCGCGGCGCTGCGCAACGCCGCGCCGCACCGGATGCGGCTGACGCTGGACAAGGCTGGCGCGGCGGAAATCACCTGTGTGCCGCTCGTGCCGTTGACGGAAGAAGTGGTCGGCGTGCTGCTCGGTCCCGATCACGGTTTCGCGACGATGCAGGCAGCCGATCCGCTGCTGTTGCACAAGACGACGCGTCGCGCGGAATACGATCGCGGCTGGCGCGAAGCCGAATCGCACGATGCGTTCGACACGTTGTTCTTCAACGAACGCGGCGAGCTGACCGAGGGCGGTCGATCAAACGTTTTCGTGAAGCTGGATGGACGCTGGTGGACGCCGCCGTTGTCGTCGGGCCTGTTGCCGGGCGTGATGCGTGGTGTGCTGCTGGACGATCCCGACATGCAGGCCGGAGAACGGGTGCTGACCCGGGAAGATGTGTCGAATGCGCAAGCGCTGATGCTCTGTAATGCGCTACGCGGTGTGTTGCCGGCGCGGATTATTGCTTGAATGGTTGAGCCGGCAACACAGCAGGAACACGCTTAATCAGAACGTGTGCTCAGGCCCCGGGAACGTACGTTCCTTGACGGCGCGCACATACGCCTCGACGGCTGCGAGAATGCTCGGCTGTCCCTGCATGAAATCTTTCACGAAACGCGGACGCTTGCCTGGGAAAATGCCGAGCATGTCGTGCAGCACCAGCACCTGACCCGAGCACTCGACGCCCGCGCCGATGCCGATCGTCGGGATGCGCAACTGCTTCGTGACTTCGGCGGCGAGCAGCGTCGGCATCGCTTCCATCACCAGCAGTTGCGCGCCCGCGTCCTGCATCGCGCGCGAATCGCGCAGCAACTGGGCCGCGCCCGCTTCCGTCTTGCCTTGCACCTTGAAGCCGCCGAACGCGTGCACCGATTGCGGCGTGAGCCCGACGTGACCGCACACGGGCACCGAGCGCTCGACCAGAAAGCGCACCGTGTCCGCGAGCCACTCGCCGCCTTCGAGCTTCACCATCTGCGCGCCTGACTGCATCAGCTTGACGGCATTGGTGAATGCATCGGCGGGCGTGCCGTAGGTGCCGAACGGCATGTCGGCGACGATCAGCGCGGAGGGCTTCGCACGCGCGACACAGGCCGTGTGATACGCGATTTCGTCGATCGTGACGGGCAGCGTCGTGCTCTGGCCTTGCAGCACGTTACCGAGCGAATCGCCGATCAGCAGCGAATCGACGCCCGCGCGGTCGAGCAGCGCCGCGAAGCTTGCGTCGTAGCACGTGAGCATCACGATCTTGTCACCCGCTTCACGCATCGCCTGGAGCTTCGGGACGGTGACGGCGCTGCGGCTCGTCTCCTGCAAATAGGTCATGGGTGATCCATTGGGATGCGGCTACACGCTACAGCCAGACGCTATAGCATGCCGCCTTTGACAAAGAATTCCTTGCGCCCGCGCATCGCTTCGATGCGTTCGACGAGCAATGCAAGGTCCGCGTCGGATTCGAGCGGATTCAGGTGCTCGGCGCTGACCGTGAGAACGGGCGCGCCGTCGTAGTGATAGAAGAAGTCGTTGTACGCGTCGCACAGCGAGCGCAGGTACGCGTCCGAAATCTGCAGTTCCATCGGCACCGCGCGCTTTTGAATGCGCGAGAACAGCACTTCGGGACTGGCCTGCAGATAGATGATCAGATCTGGCGACGGACCGGGCACATCGAGCTTCGCCGCGAGCGCGCGATACAGCGGGTACTCGTCGTCCTGTAACGTCAGGCGCGCGAAGATGTCGTTCTTCTGCGTCATGAAATCGGTGATGAGCGGCGTGCCCGCCGTGCGCAGCGCGCTGACGTCCTGCACCTGCTGCGCGCGCTGCAGCGCGAAGCTCAGTTGCGCGGGCAGCGCATAGCGCGACGTGTCGCGATAGAAGCGCTCGAGAAACGGATTGTCCTGCGGGCGTTCAAGCAGTTCGTGCATCGACCAGCGTTGCGCGAGCCGGCGCGCCAGCGACGTCTTGCCGACACCGATCGGTCCTTCGATCGTCAGATAGCCGTGCGGCGGACGCAGGTCGGGCGCCGTGACGGTGAGCGGCGGGGCGGACATCGGCAGGGAGTTCATGGGCAGCCGCCCTTGGGCATATCGGTGCTGGCGTCTTGCGTGCGGATCGCCTCGGCCGGGTTGGGCGCGAGGCACTGGCACGGGGATTTCATCTTTTCGATACGCTGCCCGGCGACGGCAGCCAGAAACGCATCGGCGCGGCCGCGTTGCGGGATGATCAGCGCGGGCTCGATTTCGACGAGCGGCACGAGCACGAACGCACGCTCCGTCATGCGCGGATGCGGCACGATCAGATCGGGTTCGTCGATCGCGTGTTCGCCGTAAAGCAGGATGTCGATATCGATCGTACGCGGCGCGTTGCGAAAGGGGCGCTCACGGCCGAAGTGATGCTCGATCTTGTGACACAGCGCGAGCAGATGGCGAACGGGCAACGTGGTGTCGAGCTTGACGACGAGATTCAGATAATCGTCGCCGCTCGCATCGATCGGGGCGGTTCGATAAAGGCTCGATTTCGCGAGCACGGTGATGGGGTGCTGTTGTGCCAGGCACACCACCGCGTCTTTCAGGGTCTGGCGCGCATCCCCGAGATTCGCGCCGAGGCCGAGATAGGCAACCGTCATGGCATCAGTTCCTGCAACTTGCGTTCGACGGCGCGCGCCGGAAATGCGTCAGTCGTCATGCGGGCCGTCGTGGCTCGCATCGTCTGCTGCGCGGTTTCCTGAAGCCGTGCCGCCCTCCATTCCGTCGCCCTGTTTGCTGCGGTTTCGGCTGTTGCTGCTACGCCGCCGTCGTTTTCTGGGCGCCCGGTCCTTCCCGCCTTGCGCAAGCAGTGCTTCGCGCGCGGCGATGTCTCCTTCGATGAACTCCGTCCACCACGAACCGACCGACTCATCCAGTTCGCCCGATTCGCAGCGCAACAGGAGGAAATCATACCCCGCTCTAAATCTTTGGTGTTCCAGCAACTTCAGCGCGCTGCGGCCCGAGCGCTTTTCCAGTCGATGCTGCAGGCCCCAGATCTCGCGCATGTCCGACGAGAAACGCTTGTGAATGGCGAGCTTCTCGGTCTGCATGTCGAGCACGTCGTCCATCGCGCGATGCAGCGCGGGCACCGGGAACTCGCCGTTTGCCTCGTACTGCTGCCAGCGTTGCTGCATGTCGTGCCACAGCAGCGTGGCGAACAGGAAGCCTGGCGAAACCGGCTTGCCGGCGCGTACGCGCGCGTCGGTGTTGTTCAGCGCGAGCGTGATGAATTTCTCGCCGTGCGGCTGTTCGAGCACGACGTCGAGCAGCGGCAACAGCCCATGATGCAGCCCTTCCTTGCGCAGACGTTGCAGGCACGCGAGCGCATGGCCCGACAGCAGCAGCTTGAGCATCTCGTCGAACAGCCGCGCGGCGGGCACGTTGTTGATGAGATCGGCGAGTTCGGTGATGGGCGCGCGGGTGGCTTCGTCGATATCGAAATCGAGCTTCGCGGCGAAGCGCACGACGCGCAGCATACGCACCGGGTCTTCGCGATAGCGCGTTGCCGGGTCGCCGATCATGCGCAGCAGGCGTGCGCGCACATCGGCCATGCCGTTGTGATAGTCGAGCACGGTTTGCGTCGCGGGATCGTAATACATCGCGTTGACGGTGAAGTCGCGGCGCGTGGCGTCTTCGTGCTGCTCGCCCCAGACGTTGTCGCGCAGCACGCGGCCGCTTGCATCGACGGCATGCGTGCGACGGTCCAGTTCGTCGCGCTTCAGGCGGCGCGGCGGCGGGGCGTCGGCGTCAGCGGGCGGGGCGTCCACGAGCGCGCGGAAGGTCGATGTCTCGATGATTTCCTGGCCGAACTGCACATGCACGATCTGAAAGCGCCGCCCGATGATGCGTGCGCGGCGGAACAGCTTTTGCACCTGTTCGGGCGTGGCGTCCGTGGCGACGTCGAAGTCCTTCGGCGCGATGCCGAGCAGCAGATCGCGCACGGCGCCGCCCACGATGAACGCGCGAAAGCCCGCCTGTTGCAGGCCTTCCGTCACGCGGATCGCGTTGCGCGAAATCAGCGACGGGTCGATGCCGTGAATCTCCGACGAGATGATGACGGGCGCGTCCGGCTCGGGTACGGCGGCTGGGGCCGGCTTGCGGCGCGTCCCGCCTTTCGACGATGCTGCGCCTTTCGATGACGTACGGGCTGCGCGGCTGGAGTGCGCGCGCTCTTCCGGGACGGCGTAGTCGTCTGCTTCTGCGGGCGGCGCGACTTCGTCAGCGGGCTCTGCGTCCTGTCCGAACAGCTTGCGAATGAGTTTCTTGATCACGAGGGTTGAAAGAGTTCGAGGATGCGCCAGCCATGCTTTTCGGCATGTGCGCGTAGCGTGTCGTCCGGGTTGGTCGCGATCGGGTCGGTGACCTTTTCGAGCAGCGGGATGTCGTTATGCGAATCGCTGTAGAAATAGCTGCGTTCGAAGTCCGACCATGTTTTACCGATCGACGCGAGCCATTCTTCCGTCCGCACGATCTTGCCTTCACGGTAGCTCGGCGTGCCTTTCGGGTAGCCGGTGTAGTCCGATGCGGGGTGACCGTCGACCGTCTCCACTTCGCACGCGATCAGCTTCTCGACGCCGAACACTTCGGCGATCGGCGCGGTGATGAATTCGTTGGTCGCGGTGACCATGCAGCACAGGTCGCCCGCGTCGCGATGCTTGCGCACCAGTTCCATCGCGGCGGGCACGATGGCGGGTTTGATGACCTCATGCATGTACTGGTCGTGCCACGTTTTGAGCTGCGAGCGCGGGTATTTCGCCAGCGGCGTCAGCATCGCGACCAGATAGGCATGAATGTCGAGCTTGCCGGCCCTGTAGTCGGCAAAGAAGCGATCGTTTTCACGCGCAAAACTTTCGGCTTCGACGATGCCGAGTTTCACCATGAAGCGGCCCCATTCGTGGTCGCTGTCGGTGGGGATGAGCGTGTGATCGAGGTCGAAGAGAGCGAGGTTAGCCATGGGGGACTATTTTACTTGAAGCGGATGATGAGGCCTGGGCAGCCGCGCGACGAGGCGCGTCGACCGTGCCGCTCGCAGTGCTGGCGCCGTCGGGCGACGCGAGCATGGTGCGCAAAAGCGGCAGCGTGACGGCGCGCTTCTGCTCGAGCGAAAAGCGGTCGAGCGCATCGAGCAATGCCATCAGACTTGGCATGTCGCGGCGGAAATGGGTCAGCAGGTAGGCGGGCACGTCGTCGGCGAGATTGATGCCGCGCTCGCGCGCCGCGCGCTTCAGAACGGCCGCCTTGCCGTCGTCGGCGAGCGGCGCGACATGGAACACGAGGCCCCAGCCGAGCCGCGTGCGCAGGTCTTCACGCACGTCGAGGCCCATCGGCGCGGCGTTGCCCGCGGCGACGAGCGCGCTGGTCGGATGGGCGCGCACTTCGTTGAACAGGTTGAACATCGCGATCTGCTGCGCGCCGGACAGGCGGTCACAGTCGTCGATTGCATACAGCGCGACGGCGGGGTCGAACGCGAAAGCCGCGAGACTGCTTTGCGGGCCGGCATAGCGCGCGTGGCCCGGCGGTGCTTCATGCACGAGCGCCTCCAGCAGATGCGTGCGCCCGCTACCCGTCTCGCCCCAGACGTAGAACGTGCGGTCCGCGACCGGGCCGGCCGAGAGCGCCGCGTCCAGCTCGCGCAGGCGCGTGATCAGCTCGGCGTTGGCGCCGGCGAAGAAGTTGTCGAATGTCGATGGCGGCGGGGTGCCGAGATCGAGCGTCAATTGGCGCGACACAATAAATAAGCCGTTAGTGACCGATATGCAAACCGATAAGCGATCAGTTCTTGTAAAGCGAACTGGACAGATAGCTCTGCCGCAACTCGCGGAACGCGACAGACAGTATCGCGCTGACGGGCAGCGCGAGCAGCACGCCGAAAAAGCCGAACAACTGGCCGAACGCAAGCAGCGCGAAGATTACCGCGAGCGGATGCAGGCCGATCCGTTCGCCGACCAGCCGCGGCGTCAGGAAGAAACTTTCGAGTATCTGGCCGACGCCGTAGATCACCGCGACGGCGCCGAACCCGTACCAGTCGCCGAATTGCAGCAGGGCGGCGAGGAGCGCGAGCGCGAGGCCTGTCGCGAAGCCGATATACGGAATGAACACGGCGAGCCCCGTGAAGATGCCGACGGGCAGCGCGATCTCGAACCCGGCGACATACAGCGCGGCCGCGTAGAACACAGCGAGCACGCCCATCACGAGCAACTGGCCGCGCAGGTACTGCGACAGCATGTGATCCATGTCGCGCGCGAGATGAATGGTCTTCGAAAAAAAGCGTCGCGGGACGAAGCCGCGCAGGCGCGCGAGCATCGCATTCCAGTCGTACAGCAGATAGAACAGCACGAGCGGCACCATCACGACGTTGCCGACCACCGTGAGCATCACGTTCGAGCTGGTGCGGATCGAGGTCCACGCATACAGCACGACCGTCTGCGCGCTGCCTTCGAGCTGGCCCATCACCACGTCGCGGATGCTCGCGAAATCGAGCGGATCGATGATGCCCAGCAACGCCAGCTTGGGCTGCAGCCAGCCATGCAGATGCGAGAAGAACGACGGCACCTGCTGCTTGAGTTGCGGCACTTCCTTCTGGATGACGCCGAGCACCAGCAGCCCCAGCAGCGTGACGATCAAGGCGAAGAACAGGATCATCAGCAGTGCGGCGATGCCGCGCGGGACGTGCCGGCGGGTCATCCACGCGACGCCCGGCTGCAGGATATACGCGAGGATCGCGCCGAGCAGGAACGGCGTGAGCACGGGACTCAACAGCCAGAGCAGAATGCCGACGGCGAGCGCAATGGCAAGCCAGATAAAGGCGCGGCGCTGATACGGCGTGAGGATCGGACTGTTTTGCTGCAAAGCGGGTTTCCCAGGTGTCGTGTCGGCGTCTCAAATTCCAGCCGTGCGGCCGGCATCGGGTAAAATCGCATTTTACCGACCTTCGAGCTCTCCCCCCATGAATCAACCGAAATCCGCCCCGAATTCCCCTGATTCGGCCCAAGGTTTGTCGTATCGCGACGCGGGCGTGGACATCGACGCGGGCGACGCCCTGGTCGACGCGATCAAGCCCTTTGCCAAGAAGACGCTGCGCGACGGCGTGCTGGGCGGCATTGGTGGGTTCGGCGCACTGTTCGAGGTGCCGAAGAAGTACAAGGAGCCGGTGCTCGTATCGGGCACGGACGGCGTCGGCACGAAGCTGAAGCTGGCGTTCCAGCTGAACAAGCATGACACAGTTGGCCAGGATCTCGTCGCGATGAGCGTCAACGACATTCTGGTGCAGGGTGCCGAGCCGCTGTTTTTCCTCGACTACTTTGCGTGCGGCAAGCTGGATGTCGGCACGGCCGCGACGGTCGTGAAGGGCATCGCGCAGGGCTGCGAGCTGGCTGGTTGCGCGTTGATCGGCGGCGAAACGGCTGAAATGCCGGGCATGTATCCGGATGGCGAGTACGACCTGGCGGGTTTTGCGGTCGGCGCGGTGGAAAAGAGCAAGATCATCGACGGCAGCAAGATCGTGCCGGGCGATGTGGTGCTGGGCCTTGCGTCGAGCGGTATTCATTCGAATGGTTTTTCGCTGGTGCGGAAGGTCATTGAGCGCGCCCAGCCGGATCTGAATGCCGATTTCGATGGGCGTTCGCTTGCTGATGCGCTGATGGCGCCTACGCATATTTATGTGAAGCCTTTGCTGGCGTTGATGCAGCAGCTTGAAGTGAAGGGCATGGCGCATATCACGGGCGGCGGGCTCGTGGAGAATATTCCGCGCGTGCTCAGGGAAGGCCTGACGGCCGAGCTGGATCATCGTGCGTGGCCGCTGCCGCCGCTGTTCGCCTGGCTGCAGAAGCATGGCGGGGTGGCTGATGCGGAGATGCATCGGGTGTTCAATTGCGGGATCGGGATGGCGGTTATTGTTTCTGCCGCTGACGCGGATAAGGCGACGGGGTTGCTTTCCGCTGCTGGCGAGCAGGTCTGGAAGATCGGGGTCGTGCGTGATAGCAAGGAAGGCGAGGCGCAGACTGTAGTGGTTTGAGTTGCCTTCCAGGCAGGGTTTATGAAGCCGTCCGGCGGGTGTTGGGCGGCTTTTTTGTTTTGTTGTTTTTGCTTTTGGTTGGGTGTTGTAGGTCTTGGTTGATTTTGCGCTGGCATCCGGGGGCGGTGTTTTGCTGTGCTAGCGGTGCGGTTCTTTTTTGGGGAGCTTTGCGCTGGCATCCGCGATTCGTTAGCGTGCTTCAGGCGTCGCCCCTGTGCGGGGCGGCACCTACTTTTCTTTGCCGCCGCAAAGAAAAGTAGGCAAAAGAAAGCGGCTCACACCGCCAGCGCTTGACGTTTGCCCACGGGCCCCCAACGTCCCCACGCTTCACGCGGCAACGCCCTTATTCGTGCGCGTTGCCAACTCGCTGAATCAACGCCTCACCCGCTTCAAATACCCGTACCCGGTCAAGCGGCAGCGGACGGTATATGCCGCCCAGGTGGCAAACTGTATGTAGGTTGTCGCGTTGTATGAGATAGCGCTCCTACCGGGTGGGACGCGTGCGCTATCGGTCCGGAGTGGTGCACTTATGGCGCGAAAGCCGACACACAGTTTGCCACCTGGGCGGCGGCGGACTGTCTGGCGCGGCGTGCTGAAACGCAGGTGCGTGAAGCGGGTGAGGCGTTGATTCGAAGCGTTGGCAACGAGCACCAGCCACGGTACTGGCGTGTGAAGCGTAGGGCCGTTGGGGGCCCGTGGGCAAACGTCAAGAATTGGCGGTGTGAGCCGCTTTCTTTTGCCTACTTTTCTTTGCGGCGGCAAAGAAAAGTAGGTGCCGCCCCGCACAGGGGCGACGCCTGAAGCAAGCTAACGTAGAGCGGATGCCAGCGCAAAGCCAAAGCAAACCCCCCCGCCTCGCAGACGAAAAAAATTCAGCCAACGACTCGCTCAATAGCCTGCAAGGCAAGCAAAGTAGCATCAACAGCACAACAATCCACCACAACCCGCTCCGACATCCCCCGCAGCCACGTAAGCTGCCTCTTACACAACTGCCGCGTCGCAAAGACGCCCTTATCCCGCATGGTGTCGTAATCGGTCTCACCATCGAGATACTCCCAGGCCTGCCTATACCCGACACACCGCATGGAAGGCAACCCGGGATGCAAATCCCCGCGCGTGCGCAGCCGCTTCACCTCATCGACAAACCCACCCGCCAGCATCGCATCGAACCGCGCCGCAATGCGCGCATGCAACACACTCCGGTCAGACGGTTCCAGCGCAATCGGAACGAATCGATAAAGCCGTGCGGCATCATCATCGCGCGCGGGCGCGGCCAGCAAGGCCGACATCGGCTGCCCCGTCACCATGAACACTTCAAGTGCGCGCTGGATGCGCTGCGAATCGTTCGGAGCGAGGCGCGCAGCCGTCACGGCATCGACAGCCGCGAGGCGCGCATGCAGCGCCGGCCACCCGTCGCGCGCGGCGTCCGCGTCGAGCGTCGCGCGCACGTCGGGATCGGCGGCGGGCAGGTCGTTCAGACCCTGCGTCAACGCCTTGTAGTACAGCATCGTGCCGCCAACCAGCAGCGGCACATTGCCGCGCGCAACAATCTCGCCGACAAGACGCAATGCGTCGGCGCGGAAATCGGCGGCTGAGTAAGCGTCAACGGGATCGACGATGTCGATCAGATGGTGAGGTGCGACGGCGCGTTCCTCCGCCGACGGCTTCGCCGTGCCGATATCCATCTCGCGATACACCAGCGCCGAATCGACGCTGATGATCTCGACAGGCGCGCGCGCCGCGAACGCCAGGGCGGCCGCCGTCTTGCCGGACGCGGTCGGGCCGAGCAGGCAGGCGATCGGTTGGGGTGCGTGCTGCGTCATGAAAGGCGTGATGGCAGGCGTGATGACAAACGTAAGCGGAAGTGCAAAACGGCCCCGCTCACTGTCCGCGCATGAACAGCCGGTCCAGATCGGCAAGCGTCAACTGATACCACGTCGGCCGCCCATGATTGCACTGGTCCGCGCGCTCGGTCGCTTCCATCTGGCGCAGCAGCGCATTCATTTCGTCGAGCGTGAGGCGCCGGTTCGCGCGCACCGCGTGATGGCAGGCGAGCGTGCCGAGCAACTCATGCTGGCGCTCGGTCAGCACGCGCGAGCCGCCGTACGCGTGCAGATCGGACAGCACCGCGCGCGCCAGCGCCTGCAAATCGGCATCCTTCAGCAACGCGGGGACGGCACGAATCGCGATGCTCGTCGGCGACAGCACGGCCAGATCGAAGCCGAGTGCATCGAGCGTCTCGCGCTCCTCTTCGACGACGCCGATCTCGACCCCGTCAGCCGGCATCGAAACAGGAATCAGCAAAGGCTGCACGGCGATCGCGCGGTCCACGAGCGCGTTCTTGAACTGCTCGTACAGAATCCGCTCGTGCGCCGCGTGCATGTCGACGATCACCAGTCCGCGCGCGTTCTGCGCAAGCACGTAGATGCCGTGGATCTGGCCAAGCGCGAAGCCGAGCGGCTGCTCGTCGTTCGCGTCGAAGCTTTGCGGTGCGATGGCCGACTGAGGCGCCAAACCCGTGAAACCCGCAAAACTGGCAGACGCACCGTCATTCCCGACGGAATCCGCCGCGTCGCGCAGTTCGAAAGAAGTCGTGCCTTGCGGCGTGCCCGCGCCCGTGTCCTTGCGGCCGAACAACGCGTCGTAGAGCGCGAGCGGCTGCGCGACGGGCAGCGTGCCTTGCGTCATGCGCGCCTGGCGCAGCCAGGTGTTGCCCGGCTGTGAACTGCCGCCATCGCTGACGCGGAAACCGCCGCCGAGCGGCGTCGAGCCAAATGAACCGGGCGTCGCGGACGTTGCCGGTGCTGCAGGCGTCGGAAAAGGCATCGGCTCGATGCGCGCAGCGTGCCCGCCCGACGTCGTTTCCGGCGATGCGCCCGCGTGCCGCGCAAGCGAGCGCTGCACGGCATGGAACACGAACTGGTGAATCGAACGCGAATCGCGAAAGCGCACTTCGATCTTCGACGGATGCACGTTCACGTCGACGGCCTCGGGCGGCAGATCGAGGAACAGCACATACGACGGATAACGGTCGCCGTGCAGCACATCTTCATAGGCGGCGCGCACGGCGTGCGTGAGCAGCTTGTCGCGCACGAAGCGGCCGTTGACGAAGAAATACTGTTGGTCGGCGCGTCCGCGGCTCGCGGTCGGCAGACCGGCGCAGCCGTAAACGGCCAGCGGTCCCGCCGATTCGTCGAGCGGCAGATGCGCGGTCGCGAACGTCTCGCCGAGAATCTTCGCGACGCGCGTGGCGGGATCGCTGGCGTTCCAGTGTTCGACGGCGCGGCCGTTATGCAGCACCGAAATCGCGACGTCGGGCCGCGCAAGCGCCGCGCGCCGGATCATTTCCAGGCAATGTCCCAGCTCGGTCTGTTCGCTCTTGAGGAATTTGCGGCGCGCGGGCGTGTTGAAGTACAGCTCGCGCACTTCGATCGTCGTGCCGCGCGTGCCCGCCGCGGGCGACAGCGCGCCCGTCTGCGCGTCGATGCGCGTCGCGTGCGAATCGCTCTCGGTGCGGCTCGTGATGTGCATATCCGACACCGACGCGATCGACGCCAGCGCTTCGCCGCGAAACCCGAGCGTCGCGACGGCTTCGAGCTCGGCGAGCGAGCGGATTTTGCTGGTCGCGTGACGCATCAGCGCGAGCGCGAGCTCGCTTTCGGGAATGCCGCAGCCGTCGTCGGTGATCGAGATGCGCTTGACGCCGCCTTCGTCGAGCAGGATGCGCAGCGTCTTCGCGCCCGCATCGAGCGCATTTTCGAGCAATTCCTTCACCACCGACGCCGGCCGCTCGACCACTTCGCCCGCGGCGATCTGGCTGATCAGCTGGTCGGGCAACGGCTGGATCGCGCGCAGCGGACGAGGCGTGACGGCGGCTTCGGTTGCGCTCGCGTCGCGGCTGGACGCGGGAGCCGGCGCATCATCTGCGTCGGCGGGCGCGTCGGCACGCGTTTCGGAGGATTCGGGGATTGCGGACATGGCGAAATTATAGCGATTCGTCGTAGATCGTCTGAACGCGCAGACAACGGACGACATTTTTTAAGGTCGTCATGGCACTTTCGGTATCATGGCGCGGTCAATTTCCTGCCTCGGGATGCTTCGTCACTGCCGTGACCTGCACGAGGCGCGCCATACGGGACCGCGCCGCCGAGACGGGCCGCCGTCCCCGTCATGCCAGCCATCTGCTTTTAAAAGGACGACCTTTGGACACGCTGCTGCAATTCGTCAATCTTGTCCTGCACATCGACAAGTTTCTGGGAGTCTTCATCCATCAGTACGGCGCGTGGGTCTACGCGGTACTGTTCCTCATCGTGTTCTGCGAAACGGGCCTCGTCGTGTTGCCGTTCCTGCCGGGCGACTCGCTGCTGTTCATCGGCGGCGCGTTCTGCGCGACGGGCGAAATGAACATCGAGCTGCTGATCGTGCTGCTGCTGGTGGCGGCCATACTCGGCAACACGGTGAACTACATGATTGGCCGAGCAATCGGGCCGAAGGTGTTCGAGTCGCACATACCCGTGCTCGAACGGTTCCTCGATCGCGAGGCGCTGCGCAAGACACACAACTTCTACGAGCGCCACGGCGGCAAGACCATCGTGCTCGCGCGTTTCATTCCCGTCGTGCGGACCTTTGCGCCGTTCGTCGCGGGCGCGTCGCAGATGAGCGTCAAGCGGTTCCAGATCTTCAACGTCGCGGGCGCGCTGTTCTGGGTTCTGCTTCTGACGCTGCTCGGTTTCTTCTTCGGCAATATTCCGTTCATCCGCCAGTATCTGAATGTGATCGTGCTGGTCGGCATCGGCGCCGCCATCGTGCCCGTCGCGCTCGGCGCGTTGTGGAAGATCATGCGCAGCAAGCGTCAGCCGGAGCGCTCGGCCGGTAACAACACCGGGCAATGACGAAGGCGAGCAGCAGGCATCCCCACGCGATGCCTGCTGCGCACAAGACCCGATCGGTCAGCCCGATCAATCGCAACGGCAACGCTAGGACGCCACACGGCGCACGACAGGCGTTTCCGGCGTCGGATAGCCCGCTTCGCGGAAGGTATCGACGATCGCGCGATTCGTGTCGAAATACACCTGCCAGTAGTTGTCGTTGTGCGTGTAAGGCCGCACGCATAGCAGCGGACCTTCGGGCGTGAACGACAGCACTTCGATATCAGGCGGCGGACTCTCGGACACATTCGGAATCTTCGTGATGGCGGCCCGCAACCGGTTCGCTGCATCGATGGGATCGACGCCGTTCGCGACCTTCGCGGTCAGCTCGACACGCCGCACCGGCTGCGCGCTGAAGTTCGAGATGACGCCCGAGAAGATCGTGTTGTTGCCGACGATGGTCAGCACGTTGTCGGGCGTGATGATCGTCGTGCCGAACAGGCCGAGTTCCTGAACCGTGCCCGTCACGCCGCCCGCCGTCACGAAATCGCCGACCTTGAACGGTCGCAGCACCTGCATGAAGACGCCCGCCGCGAAATGCGCGAGCAGACCGCCCCACGCGGTGCCGATCGCGAGACCGAGGCCCGCGAGCAGCGCGGCGAACGAGGTGGTCTGCACGCCGAACACCTGCAAGATCGCGAGGATCAGGATCAGGTTCAGAAGCCCACCGAGGATCGAGCCAAGGTAGTGCGCGAGCGTCGGATCGACCTTGCTGTTGCGCGCGAGCACCTTGCGCAGCAGGCCGATGACGAGCCCGATGACCCATCGCCCGACGATCCACAGAACGATTGCACCGAGTACCTCGGTCCCGAAGTCGATGCCTCGGGTCATCAGAAAGACGCGTACGGCTTCGATATCCACGATTCCCTCGCTTGAGTCGGTTCGTATGACTGACTGCGTGCGTGCGACTGCGCAGTGGACGCGAGGCGGACCAGCAGGGCGGACGCCGCGTCCATCGCTTGTGCTACACGACGTTGTTATCCGTACGGCGAACGGCTTGAGCGGGCAGGTTGCCCGATATGCGAGAAACGGCGGCGCTGTTGCCGCCGCTTGCAATCATCGACTGTTATAGGCGATGGCGCGGCCGTGAGCAAGAGATATTCCCGGCTGGGAACGGCCTGCGCCCGTCGCCGTCAATTGGCGGAAGGCGACGTGCGGATCACGGTGTGCGCACCGGCGCGCCCGGCTGCCTTGCGGCTGCGCATGCGCGACAGGCCGATGGCGATGCCGCTTGCCGTCGCGTACGCGGCAAGGCGCGGAATGAACGCTTGCATGGTGCTGAACTTGCCATAGCGCGCCTGCGAATCGGCGAACACCAGAAAGGTCAACGCCGCATCGAACAGCAGTGCTATCGCGACGAACACCACGAACACCAGATAGCCGTCCACTTTCGCATCGGGCCTCATCCAGTTGATCACGCAACATGCCGTCAGCAGCGCGGCGAGGATGATCAGGTTCGAAATCAGATCGAGCAGGAAATTGACCATGACCTTGAGATGAAAACGTTCTTTTACGAATGCCCGCTCGCAAGGTGACGTCGATGTGCGTTCACCACTTGGGCATGGCGGCGCGATCATTGCACGTCTTTCCATCTCGATAAATGCAAATATCTGGACTCCAGAACAAGGCGTTGGCGACGCACGACACGCGATGCGTTTTCTCAACGTTTGCGCCGCCAAATGTAAAAAAGGGTCTCCGGTTGCCCGGAGACCCTTGTCGATCTGACGACGACAGCGAATCTCCCGCTGTCCCGCCCGGCGTCGGAAGCGCGCTACTGCCCGAGCGACGCGGCCGGCGCGAAGTCTTCCGCGTCTACGTCGTAGCCCGACGGCTCCCAACGAATTGCGAGCAACGCAATCAGGCCGCACAGCGGTGCGACGGCGATGATCCAGAACACGCGCGTATGCAGCGCGGCGGCGAGCACGGGGAACAGGAACAGCGAGACGGTCGAGCTCGCGCGCATCAGCGTCTGATTGAAGCCGACGCCGACGCCGCGCAGCGAAGTCGGATAGCTCAGCGAAGCGAACGTCATGCTGTGCGAGCCCGGACCGAACCCTTGGCCGAACAGGAACAGCGCGAGCATCGCGATCGCGGTGGCAACCTGCGCGCTGCCCGCCGGCTTGCCGACGACGGCCAGACCGACCAGCGCGACCAGCTGGCACGCATAGCCGAGCACCGTCATGTTCCATGCGCCGAACTTCGGCACCGTGCGCACCGCGATGATGCCGCCGACGAACGCGAACGCGAGATTGAGCACGAGCGACGCGAGGATCGTGGTGAGCATCGACTGCGCGAGGAAGCTCGAGATGATCACCGGCAAGCCGAACGCGACCGCGTTATACGCGAACGACGACGCGATCGCGATGACCGTCGCGAGCACCGTGCGCTTCAGATAGACGCCTTTGAGCAGCGTGCCGTAGTTTCTCCACGACGCCGTGCGCACATGGCTCTGTTTCGCGTTGGCCGCGGCGTCTTGCGCGACTTCCGCATCGATGCCGTACGAGCGCTTGAGAATCTGCGCGGCGCCGTTCAGGTCGCCCTGATTCGCTGCCCACACGGGCGACTCGCTGATATAGCGGCTGCGGATCAGGATGATGACAATGGCGGGCACGGCGCCAAAGCCGAGAATCAGACGCCATAGCAGCGGCTGATGGCTCTCCGGCAAGGTCGCATAGAACGCCAGCACGAGCAGATACGACACGCTGATTGCGGCATACCAGACGGGGCACCACATCGCGACGCGCGAGGCCTTGTTGCCTTTGCCTTGCAGCCGCGAGAACTCGGCGAGAAACGCCATCGCAACGGGCAGGTCGATACCGACGCCGAGGCCCATCACGAAACGCGCACCGCCGAGCACCCATGCGTTCGGCGCGAACGCGCAGGCGAGCGCGGCGATCACGAAGAAGAACATGTCGGCCATGAACACGCGATAGCGGCCGATGCGGTCGGTCAGAAAGCCGCCGAGAAACGCGCCGACGATCGCGCCGAACGTGATCGCCGAAGCGACGAAGCCGGTGCCGGCAGGCGTCAGCGAGAATTCGCGCGCGACGTCCTTGAGGCCGAAGGCGAGGGCGCCGAGATCGTAGGCATCGAGAAACACGCCGCCGAGCGCGATCGCGACGACGATGCGCGCGTCGCTGCCAATGGCGGCGCCCTGGTTGACGAGTGCCGAGACATCGGCGGCGGAACGGATGACAGGCTTGTTGTGCGCGCGGGAAGATGCTTGCGCGACGCCTGTTTCGGGCGCGAGAACGGTGGACATGCGGCTGGGCGCAAAACGCGCAAAAGGGCGAATCCTAAGGGCGCCTGGCCGCTGCCACCAACGTTATTTTTGTTATTAGCTCATGCCCGCGTTGATGCGCAACGCATCGTCCCAAATACGGGAATGGTGACCGGCGCGCGGCCGGGATCAGCTCTTCGACACGCTGTGCCGATGTGCCGCGCGATAGTCGGTCGGAGAAATGGACAGGCGCTTGCGGAAGATCTTCGCGAGTCCGTCGCCGCTGCGCACGCCGCAGCGCCGTGCGATCCCGTCGATCGACATGTCGGTCTCCGTCAGCAGCAGGCAGCTCGCGTCGAGCCGGGCGCGCAGCAGGTATTCCGACGGCGTGAGCCCCACCTGCGCCTTGAAGCGCCGCAGGAAATTGCGCTCGCTCATCTTCGCGACTTCGGCGGCTTCCGCCACGGAAATGTGACGCGTGTAGTTCTCGCGGATCCAGTGCGCGGCCGTCGTGATCTTGCGGGTGATGCCCTTTTTTTCGTCGTCGTCGAGAATCGCATCGAGGCGCCGCGACGTGCCCGACAGCGCGCGCTCGGACACGAGCCGTGCGATCGGCGTGCCGTGATCGCGTTTGATGACCGTGAGCGCCGCCGCGATCGAACGCACGGGCGCGTCGACGTCGATCGAGGCGCCGGGTTCGATGTGCCATTGCGTGTCGTTCACGACGGGGGCGACGGGTTGGCCGGAGTCGTCGGTTGGGCCCGACATGCTGCGCCAGCCGCGCCGCTCGAAAGCGAGATCGGCGGCCGCCAGCACGCCGAGGCCTTCGTCGAGCGCCTTGACGACGCGGATTTTCGGCGCGATCGCGCGGAGGCGCCGGATGAGACGCTCGTTCGCCTTCGCGCGCGACGCGCCCGGGCCGCCGACGATGAACAGCGTATCGAAGCCGTTCAGCAGCGGTCCATTGAGGCTCTCCGTCCACACGCGCAGCGAACAGCTGCTGACGACGCTGCCGCCCATTTCGGACAGCATGACGATCGAATAGGAGGGTTCGATGCTGGCACCCTCGGGGCCGGATTGATCGGCCTGTGCTTCGTTGGCGAGTCGGAATGCGTCAGCGAGCAGACACACGTCGCTCAGCGGAAATCGTTCAAAAACGAGAATGCCGATACGTTTGACCATGTGCCCGACATTGACGACTGCGCTCGACGAGGTTGAATCCATCCATCGACTCACCGCGTGCTCATATCGCATCGTCTGTCTCCAGTGCCGAGGACGGCGAAAGAATGAAGGTCTGCGTGCCTTGGGTCCATCATAGGCCCAGGTTTTTAAGCACTGGCGGTTTGAGTCGGAAAATACCGAGAAGTTGGCAGATCGGCTCGATATTCGCGGAATACGCTGGCGTATCGATGCTTATCAAACCACTCAAAAGAGGCGCGAGCATGCTTAGCATACGCAAGGCGGTGTTTCCCGTGGCCGGACTCGGCACCCGATTCCTCCCCGCGACGAAGGCGAGCCCGAAAGAAATGCTGCCCGTCGTCGACAAACCGCTGATCCAGTACGCGGTCGAAGAGGCGATCGCGGCGGGCATCACCGAGATGATCTTTGTCACGGGGCGCAGCAAGCGCGCAATCGAAGACCATTTCGACAAGTCCTACGAGGTCGAGTGCGAACTGCTCGCGCGCGGCAAGCTCGCTTTGCTGGAACTGGTGCAGAACATCAAGCCGAGCCACGTCGAATGCTGCTATGTGCGCCAGCCGGAGCCGCTCGGGCTCGGCCACGCGGTGCTGTGCGCGGAAAAACTGGTCGGCGACGAGCCGTTCGCCGTGATGCTCGCCGACGACCTGCTCGACGGCGAGCCGCCCGTTCTGTCGCAGATGGTGAGCCTGTTCAATCACTATCACTGCTCGATTGTCGGTGTCGAGGAGATCGGCAAGCAGGAATCGCGCTCGTATGGCGTGATCGACGGCAAGCGTTGGGACGATCGGCTCTTCAAGATGTCGGGCATCGTCGAAAAGCCCGCGCCGGAGGACGCGCCGTCGAATCTCGGCGTCGTGGGCCGCTACGTGCTGATGCCCGCGATCTTCGATCACCTGCGCCGCCAGCGAGCCGGTGCGGGCGGCGAGATCCAGCTCACGGATGCCATCCAGTCGCTGCTCGGCTCGGAACAGGCCCTCGGGTACCAGTACCACGGCAAGCGCTTCGACTGCGGCAGCAAGCTCGGCTACCTGAAGGCGACGGTCGAGTTCGCGTTGCGCCATCCCGAGGTGAAAGATGCGTTCGATGCCTATTTGCGCGGCCGTATGCAAGGCGAACCCGGCGCGAACGGCGAGGGCGTCCAGGAAGAGCTGGGCGAACTGTTGAGCCGGGTCTGATTCCGGCGCGCGCAAGCGGCGTGGCGGCGCGAACTACCGCGCCGCATTCATGGTGAAAAGACACGGCCCGCCGGCGAACGTTGCCGGCGGACTCAGCGGAAATACGCCTTGGTGTTTTCGTGCACGTCGTCGCGCGCGAGCAGCGCTTCGGGCGTGAGCCAGATATAGCGGCTGTGCTGGTCGAAGCGCCCGACAGACGCCGTGTTCTCGAGCGTCAGGAAGTACGCGATCACGACGTAGTGCGTCGTGATCTTCTCCGCGCCCGCGAAATTGTCTTTATAAAGGTGTTCGAACAGACCGCCGAAACGCGCGGCCGCGCGCTCCATGCCGGAGATGCCGAGTTCCGCGTCGACGATGCGCGTGAACGCCGCGTCGAGCCTTTCGTTCTTGCAGATGCGCCCGCCCGGCACGAACCAGGTGCCGAGCGCCGGGCGATTGCGCCGATGCCCGACGAGCACTCGCCCCGCGTAGTCGGACACGATCAGGTCGATCGACACGAGCGGTGTCATCTTGACGACCTGGAGAAAATCGCCTGCTTCGAGATAATCGGCACACGTGGCGGCCATGTCTCTCTCTCGTCATGTAGTCTTGTTTAATGGATGCAGCGAAACGGCATGCAGCACGATGCCGCGTCACACGCTTCGCACGTGTGACGGGCGGCCGGCGTGCTCGGCCGGCTTGCCTGTCTATTGATCGTGATCGCTGGCGAACAGCCGCGACGCGGTACCGAACAGAAGGGCGATGGCAACGGCGACGCCCACGCTAAGCAGCAGCCAGGACGCCAGCATTGCGACCACCATCACCATGATCCAGCCCAAACCGGTCATTCCACCGCTCCGTCGTCATGGCCTCGATGGTTTGCGCTACGTGACGCGCGCATTTCGCGCGGCTTGCAGCATTGCACAGAGTCTAGACGCAGCAATAAAACGCGGTTCTGTCGTCTGACGCCTAAATGCCGTCTTGTATGGCCAAAGTGAAATGGGGCGCGTGGGCGTGGGTTATGCGCCGTTTTGTGCACGCTTTCGTCACGGCGCGATCAAGGCGATGACGATGGTCATGGCGCGACATAACCCGCAGGCGTCGTGACGTTGGCCTTCATCACGGCCGCATTCGACGACACCACATACACGGGCGTCTCCGTCAGCGCGAGCGACACGTAACCATCTTCGTACGGGATGCTCGCCGGATTGCCCATCATGTCGAACACCGTGACCTTGCCTGCCGTGCCCGGCGCATCGACCTGAAGACGCCACGCAACGCCCGCTGTCGGATCGAAGTGAGTCGACTTGTTCCACCTGGCGTTGTCGTGCGTCCAGGCGGCCGTGACGATCTTGCCGTTGTTCAGGCGTTGAAATGCGTACGCGTAGACGCCTGCGGGCGTGCGCTTGACGGGCCCGAGCGTAGCCGTGCCGTCGATCAGCCGCGTCATCGCGACAATCGCGGAGGCGGCCGGCTTCGGGCTGACCGTGCTCGGACCGAAGGCGCCCTTCGGATGTTCGAGGTCGAAGAACACGCCGTAGCCCGGCGTCGCAGCGGGCGAGTCGTTCGAATAGAAGATGTAGGTCATGTCGGCGCCTTCGCCGAGCAGGATCAGATGCGTCCGCGCGACGACGGCGCCTTGCGCGTACAGCACATCGTTGGGCGGATAGCGCGGGCCGTACTCTTCGCCGACGTCGTAGCTGATCCCCGTCTCCGTTGCGAACAGCTTCGCGCCTGGCTTGTACTGTTCCGTCATCACGCGTCGCAGGGCGCGCATCGCGTTCGGCAGCGCGTATTGCGCCTGTTGCGGATTGCTGTCGTTCATCAGGCGCTCGGGCGGATGCGACGGGCTGTTGCCGCCCGGATCGTAGTAGCCGTGAATGGCGATTCCGTCGAGATACCTGGGCAGACCGAGCGGCGCGAGACGCTTGAGCCATTCGATATTGCCAACCACCGATCCAAACGTGGGGCCCATCACGACAGCGTTCGGGTCGGTCGCATGAATGCCTTCATGCACGGACTTATATAGTTGGACGAAATTCGCATCGGTGTCGCGCCAGGGTAGGCCGCCTGCCGGATCGGGCTCCCATGTCACCTGATAGTAGTTGCTCGATTGGGTCGGAAAGACCGTGCTGCGCACGCGGCTCGATTCAGTACCGACGCGCTGCATGTATTCGCGCAGCGCGTCCGTCGACTTCGGCAGATAGCTATGCGTCTGCTTGCCCGTGGGACTTGCCCAACCAGGAAAGCCATCGAGCTGGATCAGCCGCAGCAGGTCGCCTTTGCGGAAGAACGGCGCGAGTTGTCGCGTGGCGGGATTGAAGGTGTCCGCGCGATCCGGTTCTTCCTTGTACCAGTTGCGGTTGTCGTTGACCCAGGTGAGGCCCAGCCGCGTATACAGCGGACGATAGCCGTCGCCGTCGCAGCAGCGCTGGCCGGGTCCGACGAACGCGCCGCCCTGGCCGCCGAAGCGATGCAGGTCCGCGTGCGCGTAATGAACGGGCGGCACGCTCGCCGACACATCGGGCAGCACGCCGAAGGTCGCGATGCCGAGCGGGCGCGTGCCGCGCGCCGCCAATTGCCCATGCGCCGTCTCCAGCGATGCCGACAATGCGAAGTATCCCGCTAGCGAAGACTCGCAATTCAAGGTCACCTGACGCGCGCCTTGCGCGACGCCATACGTACCGCTTGCCTGCACGGTGCCCCATGCGTCGCGGACTTTCCACGCGAGCTTGTCGTCGCGCGGCGCGCGTGTCGTGATGACAATCCGGAACGAACGGTCGAGCGGAAAGAGGCGCGTGCCGTCGCTTCCGGGTGTGTCCGCGTCGATGAGATCGCCCTGTGCGTTCGCCGCCGCCACGTCGGACGATTTGTTACAACGGAGTCCTTGAGAATCGTTCGCACGAGGCGGCGCTTTCATCGGCCATCCGTTGTCGTCGGACGTGTCGTTGGTGGATGCAGTTTTGGCTTTGGCGGAAGCGGAAGGGCTGGCTGCATCGGGTGCGCCCGCGATCCAGCATTGCTTGAGTTCGCCAGGCGCGGGGTCGCCGAATATTCCGTTGTCGCAAGGCGTGCCGTTCGTCAGCGACTTGACCGTATTGTGCGACTCGCTGCCGTAACGGACGTCGCGCGTGCCGCTGAAACTGCACCTGCCGCGCTCGTCCGCGCAATGCGTCCAGTTAGCAGGAGCCTGTTCGTTATCGGCCGATGCATTGTCACAGCCGCTCGCTATCGCAACGGATACGAGTAGCATGGCCGCTCGCAAGCTGAACGAAGCATTGCGTGAAAGATGCGGTGAAAAATCCAATGCGCATCTCTTACCGATAATGTTATCGCCATCAGTCATTCTTCCCCCAAACGGTATTGATGACCGGTTACGCGCATATCGAGCGACCCAGATTACACCGGTGAGTTAGCAGGAATTGGACGTTTCCTAGTGCATGGGCGCAACTTCACTGGCGGATCGATGCGAATGTTGCGTCGTCGCGACGCTTGTTCGTGGCGAGATTCGACTAATGCAGCAAAGTCACGCCGCATAAGGGCCGCAACGCCGGAAGGCGGTGTGCGCGTGTCCGAATGAACCTGAATGGCTCGCCAAAACCGCGGTTTGACTGCACCTGGTTAGCGCCATTGCGCCTCGCACTGGGGCCCAATGTTTCGCGTTTGAAACATTAATTGATTTATTTATGGCGCCACTCAAAAAGGAATAGAAGAAATTATTTGGCGTGGCATTTCCGTTCTTATAATTCCTAATTCGTGCCCTTGTGCGCGCAATTTCATCATATCAATAAGGCTGTCATTTCATATTAGCAAACTGGCAATTGACTGGGAATGAGGATAACCAGGTATGCGTTCGGGTAAGTATTGCGGCAGTTAAATGTAAAACCGAAAAAATTGCTGTTTTATTGGTATGAAGAAAATGTAATTGCAACAATTTGTAAGGCTTTGTGTCAAGCCTGGCGGTGCTTTGGGCGTAAGCGGGGTTCGTCGTATGAAATGGCGAATTAGCAGTGGAATACGGGCCCGTAATAATCGGTTTATCTGATTGTTAAATGCGGGCTGAAAGCCGGTTAGCATCCAACGGACCGAATACGCCAATACATCGTCAGTTTCAGTCAGTAGCTGCCGGGATTGTTTTTTTAATGCGTATGATGCACTGCACATCGCATGCATTTATCTAGTTCTTTCCACGCCGGAATGGTCAAGGGGGAAGAGTCATGGCGTATGCAAGTCTGGAATCTCCAATGGTTGGCTGGGTGCGAGCGCCTGAGCGCAGCGCGCACTATGCAGCCGCTACACGCCACATTGCAATTCTGCTTTTCGACGGCTGTTCTCTTCTTGGCGCAGGCATCGTCGCGGAAGTTTTTCACGCTGCTAACGAACTGTCTTCATCCGCCAGTCACAGCTGGACGTATGACGTGAGTTTCCTCTCGGCTGCAGGCGGAAACATTACCTGCTCGTCGTCGATTCGCGTCTGGACGGATGGACTCGACGCACGTCATTACATGGGCTTCGATGCATTGTTCGTCGCGGGCGGCAAGGGTGCGCGTACCGCGGCCCGCGACGAACGGCTCATTGCCTGGCTGCGGCGCGTGCATGCGAACACCAGCACCGTGCGTCCGATCGGCGAAGGACGCTCGTTGCTCGAAGCGGCATGCATCAACGGCATTCAGCAGCAACGCGACTTCGGCAGCTACAACGTGCGCGAAGAACGCGATGAACGTAACGGCAGCGAAGCGAACGATCGTCTCGAGTCGATGAAGAGCGCGCTGATGCTGATCAAGCGCGATCTGGGCATCGACGTCGCGCGCAACGTCGCCGAACGCCTGATGCCCGACGCCGGCGACAGCCTGATGTCGCTGTTGGGCGACAGCACGGGCAAGAGTCCCGCGGACAAGGTGCGCGCCGCGGCGCGCTGGTTACAGGAGAATTGTCAGCGCTCGATTTCGATCGCGGACGCGGCCCAGGTGGCCGCGATGAGCGAACGCAATTTCCTGCGTCGCTTCAAGATGGAAGTGGGCGTCACGCCGTCCGACTACCTGTTGCACGCACGGCTCGCGATTACCTGCAGCCTGTTGACCGATTCCGAACTGCCTGTCGACAAGATCGCGCGGCGCACGGGAATGGGTAACGGCGATCGCCTCGCCAAGATCTTCCGCAAGCGGATGAAAGTCTCGCCGACGGAATACCGGATGAAGACCCGGCGCGAGGCCGGCATCTAGCCACCGGCCAAGATCCGAAGTGTGTTCCAGGTCCTCACGCCAGGCGTTAAGTGGCAGATATTAAGGAATCCAAATATGTTGATCGACCAGAACAATCCGACCAATGCGGCGACAACCGCCGGCGCGCTGCCAGCGTGCACGCAGATCGTGCCGGTGATCCTGGCGGGCGGATCGGGCACGCGCCTGTGGCCGATGTCGCGTGAAAACTTTCCGAAGCAGCTGATCGGAGTCGTCGGTTCGGAGTCGCTGTTGCAGGACACCGTGCATCGGATGGAAGGCTTCCCGGCTGGCTGGACCGTGTCGAATTCGCCCATCGTCGTGTGCGGCGAGGAGCATCGCTTCGTGATCGCCGAGCAGCTGACGTGCAACGCCTGCACGCCGCGTCTCGTGGTCGAGCCCGCGCGGCGCGACACCGCCCCGGCGCTCACGCTGGCGGCAGCGCTCGCCTGTGCGAACGGCGACGATGCGATTCTCGTCGTGATGCCGTCCGATCATGCGATCGCCGATGTGCCCGCATTGCAGCGCGCGCTGGAAGTTGCCGCGCGCCATGCGCAGCGCGGCTCGATCGCGACGCTCGGCGTGCCGCCGCGCGCGCCGGAAACTGGCTTTGGTTATATCCGCGTCGGCCGGAAGCTCGATGACGAGGCGCGCGAGATCGACGGCTTCGTCGAAAAGCCCGCCGCCGAACTCGCGAAGCAATACCTCGCGCAAGGCACGTACTGGTGGAACAGCGGCATCTTCATCGTGCGCGCGAGCGTGTGGCTCGCGACGCTGCAATCGTTGCAGCCCGACATGCACGCGGCGTGTCTCGCGTCGTTCGTGCAAGGGCACACGGACGGCACCACGTTCCGCCCGGCGGCGGACGCATTCACGCGCTCGCCCGCCGATTCGATCGACTACGCGGTGATGGAACGCCTGAATGCGACGGTGGGCTGGACCTCGGCGGGCGTGGTCGTGCCGCTCGACGCGGGCTGGTCCGATCTCGGTTCGTGGGACGCCGTATGGGCCGCGCAGCCGAAGGACGAGAACGGCAACGTCGGGCGCGGCCGCGTGATGTTCGAAGGCGCGGTATCGAGCTATGCGCACTCGGACGGACGGCTCGTCGCGTGTGTCGGCACGACCAATGTGGTGGTCGTCGAAACGGCGGACGCCGTGCTCGTCGCCGACCGTTCGCGCGTGCAGGACGTGAAGGGGCTGGTCGCGCGCATCAAGGCGCAGAAAGCGCCCGAGGCCGACGCGCATCGCAAGGTGCGCCGCCCGTGGGGCTTCTACGACTCGATCGATCACGGCGACCGCTTCCAGGTGAAGCGCATCGTCGTGACGCCGGGCGCGAAGCTGTCGCTGCAGCTGCACCACCACCGCGCCGAACACTGGATCGTCGTGCGCGGCACGGCGCTCGTCACGCGTGGCGACGAGCAGTTCCTGCTGAGCGAAAACGAATCGACCTACATTCCGCTCGGCGTGCGCCACAGGCTGGAGAACCCGGGCAAGGTGCCGCTCGAAATCATCGAGGTGCAGTCGGGCTCGTATCTCGGCGAGGACGACATCGTGCGCTTCGACGACACGTACGGCCGCTGCGAACAGGCGCAAGACCAGAAGCCGTTGCAGGGCGCAGGGCCGCTTCAGGTCCAGAACCAGAGTCAGGGCACGGGGCAGGACCCGACTCACGCCGCCAGTTAGGCGCGCGGCGGCGTGATGGGCAACACCCCACGCAACACCCGGAGAGCAGGTAACGAACGACGAATGGCAGGGTGACCGATATGCGGGACTTACAGGACTTTTTCGCGCGGGTCGCGGACGTGGCGCTGATTCTTCTAGGCGCCATCGTCGCATCGCAGATCCGCTTCGACGAATTTTCACAGCGCGGCTTCTACGACGCGTTCGTTCTCTTTTCCGCGGCTTTTGCGCTGGCGATGTTCCCGGCGTTCGGCGTCTACGTGTCCTGGCGCGGCCGCTCGAAGCTCGCGCTCGCCGGGCAGGTGGCGCTCGCGTGGCTCGTCGTGCAGGGCTGCGCGCTCGCGCTGATGTATTCGCTGCACCGGATCGACATCGTGTCGCGCCTCTGGTTCGCGTACTGGACGGCGATGGCGGGCGGCCTGCTGATTGCGTGGCGGCTGATCGCGCATGCCGTGCTGGCCCGTGCGCGGCGCCTCGGCTGGAATCTGCATCAGGTGGCGATCGTCGGCAGCGGCGGCCATTGCGACCAGATCCTGCGCCGCGTCGAATCGCAGCCGGCCACGGGCTTTCGCGCCACGGCCGTCCTGAACACGCACCCCGAAGAATCGCCGCTCACCAACCCGCGGGTGACGTGCTTCGATTCGCAGGCGGCGTTCGCCGACTACGTACGCGCCAACGACGTCCACGAACTATGGCTCGCGCTATCGCTCACCGACGAGCGCACGATCTTTCGCCTCGTCACCGAGTTCCGCAACGATCTCGTGAACATCCGCTTCATGCCGGACGTGCGCAGCCTCGCGCTGTTCGACACCAGTAGCGTGATCGAGCTGCTCGGCGTGCCCGCGATCAACCTCGTCGCGTCGCCGCTGTCGTCGCGCGCGCTGTTCAAGAAGGACCTGTTCGACCGCGTGTTCGCCGCGGCCGCCATCATCGGACTCGCGCCGCTGCTGATCGCGATTGCGATTGCCGTGAAGGTGTCGTCGCCCGGCCCGGTGTTCTTCCGGCAGAAGCGCAAGGGCGCCGACGGCCGCGTCTTCAAGATCTACAAGTTCCGCTCGATGCGCGTGCACACCGAGGAAGCCGGCAAGGTCAGCCAGGCGACCAAGGGCGATCCGCGCATCACCCGGGTCGGTGCGTTCCTGCGCCGCACGAGTCTCGACGAGCTGCCGCAGTTCTTCAACGTGCTGCGCGGCGACATGTCCGTGGTCGGGCCACGCCCGCACGCACTCGAACACGACGATCTGTATCAGAAGGTCGTGGCCGGCTACATCCATCGTTACCGGATCAAGCCGGGTATCACAGGCTGGGCGCAAATCAACGGCTTTCGCGGCGAAACCGATCGCATCGAAAAGATGGAGCGGCGGGTCGCGCATGACCTGTATTACCTGGGGCATTGGACGTTCTGGCTCGATATGCGGATTATCGGCGCCACGATCGTCAAAGGCTTCATTCATACCAACGCGTATTGAGACGGGGAGCAAGCCAATGAAAAAGGACCAAGCTCCCGTGTTAGGAGGAACTGCCATGAACCGCATTCGAACAGGCGTGTACGCGCCGTTAGTGCTGTCGATGACGTTGCTGCTTTCCGCCTGCGGTCTCGCACCCGGACAACGGATGATCACGCCTGCCGCGCTACCGGATACGGGCGGTGAGTACAGCACCGAGGCCGAGCAGCAGATCCAGATTCCCATCACCGATATCAATCTGTCGCTTGTGCGGAAGATGAAAGGCCAGACCACCGATCTGAGCCAGCAGACGGTCGGTCTCTTCAGCAACAAGCCGCCCGTCTACAAGATCGGCCCCGGCGACGTGTTGCAGATCACCGTCTGGGATCACCCCGAGCTGGCCGCCGCGCTCGGACAGCCGCAGGCATCGGGCAACAAGAACGATCCGGGGCTCGGCTTTCTCGTCGATGCCGACGGCAACATCCAGTTCCCGTATGCGGGCACGCTGCATGTGGGCGGCAAGGACGCGTCGACGGTGCAGAAAGAGTTGTACAAGAAGTTGAGCGTCGTCTATTCGAAGCCTGAAGTGACCGTGCGTGTGTCATCGTTCCGCTCGTCGCAGGTGTATGTGGACGGCGAAGTGCACGCGCCCGGACCCGCGCAGATCAACGACATCCCCATGTCGCTGACGGAAGCGATTAACCGCACGGGCGGCTTCACAGCGAACGCGGACCAGGGTCGTCTCGAACTCGTGCGCAACGGCGTGACCTACGACCTGAACGTGCCCGACCTGATCAAGCGCGGCCGCGCGCCAACCTCGATCTATCTGCAACCGGGCGACATGCTGCGCGTGCCGGCACGCGAAGAGAACGGCATCTATCTGATGGGCGAAGTGAACAAGCCCGCCACGATTCTGCCGATGCGCGACGGCAAGCTCTCGTTGTCGGAGGCGCTGTCGCAGGCGGGCAGCTTCAACCCGAACACGGCTGACGCAAAGCAAACCTTCGTCATCCGCAATTCGACGAGCGACAAGCCAGAGATCTATCACCTCGACACGACCTCGCCCGTTTCGATGCTGCTCGCGAACCAGTTCGAGCTGCAGCCGAAGGATGTCGTCTATGTCGACAACAACAGCCTCGTGCGCTTTAACCGTGTGTTGACGCTGCTGCTGCCGGCAATCAACGCCGGTGTGACGGCCGCGTTGCTCGCGAAGTAAGCGGCAGGTCTGCGGATGCAGTAACGGGGTGAAGCATGCAGCGCTTTCGACACTGTCGGTTTTTGATGGATCAAGCAAATGGCTATCAACTTTGACAATCGTTATACGGATGTCAGTTCGGACGAGATGCATCTGACGGATTACCTGCAGGCCATCGTCGCGAACTGGCGCTCCATTCTGATGATCACGCTGGCCATCACGGCACTGGGCACCGCGTATGCATTTATCGCGACGCCCGTCTATCGTGCGGACGTGCTGTTTCATGTGGTCGACAAGGCCGATAACAACAACAAGCAGGACGGCCTGCAACCGCTGACGGGCATGTTCGACACGAAGCCGTCGACGGCGGCCGAGATCGAGTTGATGAAGTCGCGGCTCGTGACCGAGGAGACCGTCAAGTCGCTGCACCTCGACATCGCCGCGCGGCCGCACACCTTGCCTTTCGTCGGCGGACTGCTCGCACCGCTGATGAACGGCAAGTGGGGCATCAAGCTGCCGCCGGCGCTGCAGTTGCCGAGTTACGCGTGGGGCAACGAGAGCATCAAGGTGTCGCGCTTCGACACGGCGAAGGACATGTACGACAAGGACTTCACGTTGATCGCCGGCCAGAATGGCGACTTCGTGCTGAACAATCCCGACGGCGTCGCGATTCTCGAAGGACGCGTCGGCGAGAACGTCGTGCGCGAAACGCCGGCTGGACCGATTACGCTGCGCGTCGATGAAATGACGGGTGCGCCGGGCACGCGTTACGACCTGACGCGCGGGTCGACGCTGACCACCGTCGAGCGGCTGCAGAAGGCGATGGATATCGGCGAATCGACGCTGCAGTCGGGCGTGATCCGCGCGAGCCTCGAAGGTCACGATCCGAAGCTCACGGCCGACATCATGAACAGCATGGCGCGCGAGTTCATCCGCCAGGATGTGGAGAGCCGTTCGACGGAAGCCGAGCACATGCTGGCGTTCCTCGACCAGCAGTTGCCGCAGCTGCGCAAGGAACTCGATGCCGCCGAGCAGCGTTACAACACGTTCCGCAATCAGCACGGCACTGTCGATCTGAGCGAAGAAAGCCGGCTGCTGCTGCAGCAGATCGTCGATAACAAGACCAAACTCGTCGACCTGCAAACGCAGCGCGCGGAAATGTCGCAACGCTTTACCGCGAATCACCCGGCCGTCGCCGCACTGGACGCGCAAATCGCCGCGCTGCAAGGCAATCTCGGGAAGATGGGCAAGAGCGTGCAGACGCTGCCCGACACCGAGCAGACAGCGTTGCGCCTGTTGCGCGACGTGCACGTCGATACCGAGCTGTACACGAACCTGCTCAACAGCGCGCAGCAACTGCGCATCGCGAAGGCGGGCCAGGTGGGCGACGTACGCATCGTCGACTTTGCCGAGGCGGCCGACGACCCTGTGCGTCCGAAACGCGTGCTGGTGATCCTGATCAGCTTCGGCGCGGGTCTCTTTATCGCCATCGTGTTCGCGTTCGTGCGCAAGACGCTGTATGGCGGGGTCGAACGTCCGGACGAGCTCGAAGCCGCACTGGGCGTGCCCGTGTTCGCGGTGGTGCCGCGCAGCGAGCAGCAGTTGCGCCTGCAGCAGGACGTCATGATGCGCCGCCGCGGCTTGCACGTGCTCGCCGAACAGGCGCCGCAGGATATCGCCGTGGAAGGGGTGCGCAATCTGCGCACGTCGTTGCAGCTCTCCGTCGACGACAAGCAGAACAACGTCGTGATGCTGACGGGCTCGCGCCCGGATGCGGGCAAGTCGTTCCTGTCGGTGAACCTGTCGGCGCTCGTCGCTTCGACGGCCAAGCGCACGCTCGTGATCGACGGCGACATGCGGCGCGGCGACGTGCACTCGCACTTCGGTCTGCAGCATCAGCCGGGTCTTTCTGACGTGCTGCGCGGCGGCGACCTGCAATCGTCGATCCAGCGCGACGTCTTGCCGGGCCTCGACGTGCTCACCAAGGGCTCGCTGCCCTCGCATCCTTCGGAGCTGCTGATGAGCAAGCGTTTCGAAACGATGCTCGACGAGCTGAAGAAGCAGTACGACTTCATCATTATCGATACACCACCCGTGCTCGCCGTCACCGATTCGACCGTGATCGGCAAGCACGTGGGGACAACTTTGCTGGTGATTCGCCACGGTCGCCATCCAGTCGGCGAGCTCGCGGAAACCGCGAAGCGCCTGCGCAATGGCGGCGTGGATTTGCAGGGGGTGCTGTTGACCGACGTGCCGCAGGCGGGCGCTTTCATCGGCTCGGGTTATCGCGGCGGCTATTACGGTTACGAGAGTATCGCAGGCTAAACGCACGGGATCGGAGCGAGGCGCCGATGCGCCGGCTCAGTTCCACCTAGGAGAATACGATGACTCGAAAGGTTGCCTTGATTACGGGCATTACCGGCCAGGACGGCTCATACCTGGCCGAGCTGCTGATCGACAAGGGCTACGAGGTGCATGGCATCAAGCGTCGCTCGTCGTTGTTCAACACCGACCGGATCGACCACCTTTACCGCGATGTGCACGACCCGGACCAGCGCCTGCAACTGCATCACGGCGACCTGACGGATTCGACGAGCCTCACGCGCATCATCCAGCGCGTCAAGCCCGACGAAGTCTATAACCTCGCGGCGCAGAGCCATGTCGCCGTGTCGTTCGAAGAGCCGGAATACACGGCCAATGCCGACGGCCTCGGCACGCTGCGTCTGCTCGAAGCGATCCGCATCTGCGGCTTCGAGAAGAAAACGCGCTTCTATCAGGCATCGACGTCGGAACTGTATGGTCTAGTGCAGGAAGTGCCGCAGCGCGAGACCACGCCGTTCTATCCGCGCAGCCCGTATGCCGTCGCGAAGCTGTTCGCGTACTGGACCACGGTCAATTACCGCGAGGCGTATGGCATCTACGCGTGCAACGGCATTCTGTTCAACCACGAGTCGCCCGTGCGCGGCGAAACCTTCGTCACGCGCAAGATCACGCGCGCCATCGCGCGCATCGCGGTCGGCCTGCAGGAAGAGCTCTATCTCGGCAATCTGTCGGCGCTGCGCGACTGGGGCCATGCGCGCGACTACGTCGAGATGCAATGGATGATGCTGCAGCAGGAAGCACCCGAAGACTTCGTGATCGCGACGGGCGTCCAGTACAGCGTGCGCGAGTTCGTGCAGCGTGCGGCGGCGGAGCTCGGCATCACGGTGCGCTTCGAAGGCGAGGGCGTGCATGAAGTGGGCATCGTCGAACATGTCGAGCGCCGCAATCGCAGCGAAATGCGCGTGCAGCCGGGCGACGTGATCGTGCGCGTCGATCCGCGCTACTTCCGTCCGACGGAAGTGGAGACGCTGCTCGGCGACCCGTCGAAGGCCCATCAGAAGCTGGGCTGGCAGCCGACCACCTCGTTCGAGACGCTCGTGAAGGAAATGGTGGTGTCGGACTACCAGATCGCGCGGCGCGATGCGCTCGTCACGCTGGCCGGTTTCAAGGCGCTGGAACATCACGAGTGACGCCATGGACAAGAACGCACGCATCTTCGTCGCAGGGCATCGCGGGATGGTCGGCTCGGCGCTCGTGCGCAAGCTCGAGGCGAGCGGCTATCGCAACCTCGTCACGCGCACGCATGCCGAACTCGATCTGACCGACCAGGCGGCCGTCAACCGCTTCTTCGAGAGCGAGCAGATCGACGTCGTGCTGCTCGCGGCAGCACGCGTCGGCGGCATTCTGGCGAACTCGACGCAGCCCGGCGAGTTTCTCTACGAGAACCTCGTGATCGAGACCAACGTGATTCACGCGGCGTATCGCGCGAACGTCGACCGGCTGGTGTTCTTCGGCTCGTCATGCATCTATCCGAAGCTGTGTCCGCAGCCGATCCGCGAATCGTATCTGCTGACCTCGGAACTGGAGCCGACCAACGACGCGTATGCGATCGCGAAGATCGCAGGTCTCAAGCTGTGCGACGCGTACAACCGCGAGTACGGCACGCGCTATGTCGCGTTGATGCCGACCAACCTCTACGGTCCGAACGACAACTACGACCTGAAGAACAGCCACGTGCTGCCCGCGCTGATCCGCAAGGCGCACGAGGCGCGCCTGCACGGCGACGAATCGTTGACCGTATGGGGCAGCGGCACGCCGCGCCGCGAGTTCCTGCATGTCGACGATCTGGCCGCCGCGACGCTGTTCGTGCTCGAGCACGATGTGAACACGGGCGTGTTCAACGTCGGCGTCGGCGAGGACCTGAGCATTCGCGAACTCGCGCAGACGATCTGCGACGTCGTGGGTTTCGAAGGCCAGTTGCAGTTCGATGCGAGCAAGCCGGACGGCACGCCGCGCAAGCTGCTCGACGTGTCGCAGCTGGCGCAGATGGGCTGGCGCGCGAGCATTGGCCTCGCGGACGGGATCGCGAATACGTATCGCGAATTCGCCGCGAAGTATGAGGAGAAGTACGGAGACAAGTTCGTAGAGAAGCAAGGGGAAAGATACGCTGCGCCGTCGTTCGCGATGGCCGCGCGTGCCTGATGAGCCGCTCCTGGTGACGGACGTTGCCCGGGACCGGGATAAGGGCGACGTCCGTTCTTTTTTGCTGGGAGAAACGACAGTTTCGATCGAATAAGGACCGTAAGAAATGAGTGCGTCAGTCACGATCTTTCATAACGTTGTGTGGTCACGGCACAAGGGCGCCGTGTTCTCCGCGTTGCACAGCATCTCGGCATCGGGCGCGATCCGCTACTCGATGGTGCAGATCGCGGACACGGAACATGATCGAATCGGCTTTTCGGACGTCGACTATTCGTTTCATCGCTATCCGATGCACAAGCTTTTCGACGGCTGCTACGAGGACGTGCCGCGCTGGCAACTGACGAAGCGTCTTGTCTGGGAAGTGCTGAAGGCGAAGTCGGACCTGATCGTGCTGCCTGGCTATCACCGCCCCGAGTACTGGGCGATGCTCGCCGCGTGCGTGGTGACGGGCAAGCGCCGTGCCGTGTTCTGCGATTCGACGGCGCGCGATCGCCCGAAACGTCTGTTGACGTCGGTGCCGAAGCGTGTGTTCTTCGCGCTCTGCGACGGCTACTTCGGTTTCGGCGAGCGCAGCCGCGACTATCTGATGTCGCTCGGCGCGAAGCGCGAGAAGATTTTCATTCCGTGTCAGGCGGCCGCGCTGCCCGTCACGTTCTCGCCCGAGCGCGCACTCGCCGAGCGCATGCAGTACCGGGCGGGCAATGCGCCCGTGTTTCTGTTCGTCGGGCGGCTGTCCGAAGAGAAAGGCATCACGACGCTGATCGACGCGTTTGCGGGAATCGCGAAGCGTCTGCCCGATCCGCAGTTGCGTATCGTCGGCACGGGACCGCTCGAACGAGACTTGCGCAAGCGCGTCGCCGAGCTGGGCCTGGACCGCTCGATCACGTTCGTCGGCAGCTTGCAGGACGAACCGCTCTCGCGCGAATACTACGGCGCGACGTGCCTCGTGCTGCCGAGCCGCAGCGAACCGTGGGGCCTCGTCGTCAACGAGGCGCTGGCGCATGGCTGCCCGGTGGTCGTCAGCGAGAGTTGCGGCTGCGTGCCCGAACTCGTGCACGAAGGCGTGAGCGGCTATGCGTTCACGGCGGGCGACGGCGCGGGGCTGCAGCGCACGCTGCTGAAGGCAACGGAGGCATTCGCCGACGCGCAGGCATCGGCGCAACGCTGCATGGACGTGATCCGGCGTTTCGACCCGCCGTCAGCGGCGGCCAATATCGCGCGCGGCTGCGCATTGATGCTGGGGAGTTGAGAGCGAAGCAACGCGCGGCCCCGGCGTGAGCGTGCCGAGCCGCGTCGGGAGTGCCGAACGGGGAGGGCGTAGCGCTGTGCGCTGCCGCATGACGGACAGTCGTCGTGGAAGTCAAACATGAAGATCCTGATCTATGGTCTCAATTTCGCGCCTGAGCTTTCGGGCGCAGGCAAGTACACCGCCGAAATGGCGCAGATGCTGGCCGACTGCGGCCACGAAGTGCGCGTCGTGTGCGCGCCCCCGTACTATCCGGACTGGAAGGTCGCGAACGGCTACTCCATGTGGCGCTATCGACGCGACACCATCCGCGGCGTGCGCATCTGGCGCGCGCCGTTGTGGGTCCCGCCTAAGCCAAGCGGCCTGAAGCGGATGCTGCATCTCGCTTCGTTCGCGCTGTCGTCGCTGCCGCTGCTTGCGAGGCAAATCGCCTGGCGCCCTGGCGCCGTGATGCTGATCGCCCCCACGATGGCCTGTGCGCCGGGCGCGCTGGCGCTCGCGCGCGTGACGGGCGCGAAGGCGTGGCTGCATGTCCAGGACTACGAAGTCGATGCCGCCTTCGATCTCGGCCTGCTGAAAAGCACACGCGCCGCGCGCATCGCATACGGGATCGAGCGGTTCGTCCTGAAGCGTTTCGACGTCGTGTCGTCGATCACGAACCAGATGGTCGAGCGAGCGGTCAACAAGGGCGTCGACGCGGCCAAAACGGAGTTTCTGCCGAACTGGGTCGACACGCGCGACATCTTTCCGCTTGGCCGCGTGAGCGAATACCGCGAGACGCTCGGCATTCCGGCGGCCAATACGGTCGTGCTGTACTCGGGCAACATGGGCGCGAAACAGGGTCTCGAGACGCTTGCCGACGCGGCCCGCGCGCTGGCCGCGCGAGACGACATCACCTTCGTGTTCTGCGGCAACGGCGCGGCGCGGGACGATCTCTTCAAGCGTTGCGAGGGTTTGCCTAACTGCCGGTTCCTGCCGTTGCAACCGGCCTCGTCGCTGAACGAGCTGTTGAATGTCGCCGATATCCACGTGTTGCCCCAGCGCGGCGATGCCGCCGATCTCGTGATGCCGTCGAAGCTGACGGGCATGCTCGCGAGCGGCGGCGCGGTGATCGCGATGGCGCGCCCCGGAACGGCGCTCTATGAAGCCGTCGCGAACAACGGCATGATCGTGCCGCCCGAGGACACCGGCGAACTCGCCGACGCCATCGCGGAGCTCGCCGGCGACGGCGCGCGCCGCGCGGCCATTGGCGCGGCGGGCCGGCGTTACGCCGAGACGATGCTGTCGCCGCTTTCCTCGCTGCTCACGCTCGATACCCGCCTCGCGCTGCTGACGGGCGAGGCAGTCCCAGGCCCGAAGCCGGCGGCGGCGCCCATGACGAACGGGCCCATCTTGCCGGCGCACGTCGAGAAGTCGGAAGTGGAGTGACGCGCGTCAACTGCGCGGAGATGGATCAAAGGCCGCATGCGAACCGCTCTCAGCGGTTCGTATGCGGCCTTCGGTTTTTGGGACGTCGGGCTGATTGCCGGTGGTTCGCGTCGTGCCTGATTACCAGGGCGATTTGAATACTTCCCGTCCCGAGCGCTCGCTATACGGGCTGCTGTACACCGTGGTGCCGCCGCCCGCGTTGGCGGCATTCACGGCTGCGGCGCGTTGTGCCGCGACACCCGCCACGCCGCCGTTATCGGCTGCGCCGCCTGCTGCCGCGCCCCGCGCGGGACGCCGGATCGCGCCTCCAGCCGCAGGCGCCGCGCCACCACCTGCGGAGGAGGGGCCGCCCATCGCCTGCGTGTTCGGTTTGGCAACGCGCATGCGCTCGCTGTTGAGCAGTGCGTCGCGTTGCGAGTCGGGCGTCGCGCCGCCGGGGTCGTAGCCGCCGAGCGACGTCGACGGACCGCCGAGCAGGCGCTGCGCGTCGTCCTGGGTGCGCTGCGCAGCGGTCTTGCGGGCCGGCGCGCCATTGCCATTGGCATTGCCGTTGCCCTTGGGCGCGGCGGCATTCTGGCCGTTGCCTTGCGCCGGGTTGTCCTGCGCGTGCGCGTGCGGCATCGACGCGAGCGCCGACGCCAGCACGGCGGCGAGCAGCAGCGCGCGCGAGCGCAATCCGACGCGCAACGGGTGCACGCGCGCCGGGCGTTGCCGCGAGCGAAGATGAGCAGCCATTGTCGTCGTCCTCCTGCAAACGTCATGAAGCCATGCTGCCATGGTGATACGGACACTCTGCTTCGATCCGCCAAAACTCCGCACGGCGCGGACAGCGGCCGTCCATCGGCGCGCATGGGCCAGATAATCGATCAGGACAAGGCGCGCCGTGCGGATACAAGGGCCGAAGTGCTGGACGGACTTCGAGGCGCGTTCATCGACGGGAGAAAACCATGGATAACTCGATCACCTCCGCGATGGAACGATCCGCGGACAGTCGGGGCGCGGGCAGCCGGGCAGCGAGCATGAACGACCCGCATGCCGCGCCGCACACGCCGCCCTCTGCACCAGGCCGCGTGATCGACCTGAGCCTGGCGGGCAAGGGCAACTACGTCGCGTCGCGCGGCTTTCTGATCGAGCTGATCTGGTTCTTCATCGAGGCGTGTGTGATCAACAACAAGCTGTTGCCCGTGTCGTCGGTGCGCGTGGCGCTGCTGCGGCTGTTCGGCGCGAAGATCGGCGCGAACTGCCGTTTCGTGCATCCCGTGCGGGTGAAGGCGCCATGGAATCTCACCGTGGGCGACAACTGCTGGTTCGGCGTCGACGTGTGGCTCTACAACCAGGCGCCGATCCACATCGGCTCCAATGTCTGCATATCGCAAGGCAGCTTTCTCAGCGCGGGCTCGCATGAGATGCGAACAAACATGGATTTGCGCGTCGCGCCCATCGTCGTCGAGGATGGCGCGTGGATCTCGTCGAAGTGCGTCGTGCAGATGGGCGTGACGATCGGCCGCTCGGCGGTCGTGACTCCGCTATCCGTCGTGCACCGCTCGCTCGACGCGGAAGGCGTGTATGGCGGCAATCCTTGCCGCTTTATTCGCAAGCGCTTCGACGCGGATGTGGGACGCCCCTCGTAACTGGCACAGGATGCATGGTTCTGTCTGCCGGAAGCGCGAAGTTGGCGGATAGACTGCCTTACGCGGAGCCATCATCCTACGTAAGCACTGGCTGGCGCGGGAATGCAGTATGCGTGCGCAGCGCCCCGCTCGTGCAAACCCACAGGGCGTTGACGCATGAGGAGCCTGGCTCGCGTGCGCGGCGGGGGGCCAGAACGGACGAAGCTGGACGCGGCCGTACAAGGTACGAACAGAACACAAGCTGGGGAGCAGGGGATGTTTATCGATACCCGCAGTGTCGAGCAGGGCGTCGCTGTGTCGACGACGGTATGCATCATCGGGGCAGGTGTCGCGGGTATCACACTCGCGATGGAACTGGAACGCGCCGGCATCGACTGCTGCGTGCTCGAAAGCGGCGGCTACAAGGCCGACGACGAAACGCGCGATCTCTATCGCGGCGAGAACGTCGGCATTCCGTACACCTTCGCGGATGGGTGCCGCAGCCGCTACCTGGGCGGCAGCAGCAATTGCTGGGGTGGCTGGTGCCGTCCGCTCGATCCATGGGACTTCGACAAGAAGGATTGGGTCGCGCATAGCGGCTGGCCGTTCGGTCTCGAGGAACTCGCGCCGTACTATCTGCGCACGCATGCGCTTCTCAAGCTCGGCCCGCACAATTTCGATCCGGCGTGGTGGGAGCAGCAGATCAACCGGCACGACGTGCGCCGCTATCCGATGATGTCGGGCAACGTGCGCGACACCATTTCGCAGTTCAGCCCGCCCGTGCGTTTCGGCAAGGTGTATCGCGAGGTATTGCGGCGCTCGGACCGCGTGCGGGTGTTTCTGTATGCGAACGTCGTGAACATCGATACGGATGCGCAGGCGTCCGAAGTCACGGGCGTCGATGTCGCGACGCTCACGGGCAAGCGCATTCGCGTGAATGCCAAGGTCTTCGTGCTGGCGACGGGCGGCATCGAAAACGCGCGGCTGCTGCTGGCGTCGAACAAGGTGCAGGCAGCGGGACTCGGCAACGGACACGATCTGGTGGGCCGCTTCTTCATGGACCATCCGCGCCTGATGACGGGCACGGTCAAGTTCACGAAGGAGTGGTCGCGCAACAAGCTGTACGACATCAAGTATCACTATCAGAACGCCGCCGTTGCGGCGCACGGCACGCATATCTCGTCGCAGTTCGCATTGACGCACGACGTCATCAAGCGCGAGAAGCTGCTCAATTCGCGCGTCTGGTTCTTCTCGCGTTTCTTCGGCGAAGGCAGTGCGGGATCGGAGGCGTTGATCCGCTGCCGCGAGGCGCTGCATCGCAAGGAACAGCCGGGCCGCGTCGCGCGCGACGACTATTTGACGATGGCCGCGCATCCCGTCGATACCGTCGGCTTCGGTCTCACGCGTCTGCTGCAGTTGCGCGCGCTGATCTCGGACGTGAAGCTGCAGGCGATCGTCGAAGCGGAGCCGAACCGCGACAGCCGCGTCACGCTGTCGGACCGCAAGGATGCGCTGGGCCTGCCGCGCGTGAGAGTCGACTGGCGGCTCACGGAGCTGGTACAGCGCACGTTCGACCGCACGTTCCAGCTGCTCGCCGACGAACTGAAGATGATGGGCGTCGCCGAAGTCGAACTCGACGAGCCGCTGCAGGGCCGTGCGTCGTTGCCGGCGAAGCTCGAAGGCACATGGCATCACATGGGCACGACGCGGATGCACGATTCGCCGCGCGAAGGCGTGGTGGATCGCGACTGCAAGATGCATGGCGTGAGCAATCTGTACGTCGCAGGAAGCTCGGTGTTTCCGACGGTCGGCGCAAACTTCCCGACAATCACCATTTCAGCGCTCGCGTTGCGGCTGGGCGAGCATCTCGCGCAGCGGCTGGGCAAGCCCGATACGGCGACGGTTCTGCCCATCGGCGACGCGGCGGGGAGCCTGCGGTTTGGCGTGTCGAATGCCGAATTGGGCAAGCTCCCGATCGCCGCGCAGTCGCTGGTGCGGGCGGGGGGGAATGAGGCGATGTGAGGGCTTCGATACCCGCGACGACGCACACGTAACGATAAAAATCCCGCGATTCGCATCGCGGGATTTTTCATTGGCGCCTTCGCAACGTCTGGCAATGTGCGAAAGCGCAAGGCACGCTCAATTCACCGACGGCTCCCTCTGCGCCGGCACTTTCCTCGGCATCGCACCAGGCGTATTCTGCGGCGACTGCTGATCGGCGGCGCGAGGTGCGGCGGCAGGTTGCGGTAGCAGCAGCGCAGTCAACGAATCGATCATGCTCTCGATGCCGAAGCGCGCCTCGAATGTCCGGCGCGCCTGCTCGCGCATGTTTCCCTTCGCGGCGGCATCGAGCGAATGCCAGTTCAGCAGATTGCGCTGCGTGCCGTTGATCGTGTCGCTCGATACGAAGCCCGCGTGGTCGTTCTCCACTTCGCGCCATACCCCGACCTTGTCCGACAGCAGCACGGGCAGGCCGCACGCCAACGCTTCCGCCACGGCCACGCCGAAGTTCTCCTGATGCGACGGCAGCGCGAATACATCGCTCGCATAGAAGGCGCCCCATTTCAGATCGCCCTGCAGCATGCCCGGCCACGCGATCCGCTCCTCGATCCCGCAAGAGCGCGCGAGCGCCTGCAACGGCCGCTGCCAGCCCGTCGCGTCGGGACCCGCAATCACCAGATGCGCCTCGGGGTCGCGCTGCGCGTGGTCGGCGAATGCGTGAATCAGCAGATCGCAGCCCTTCTTTTCGTGGATGCGCCCGAGAAACAGCACGATCCGCTTGCCGCGCAGGGCCGGATACGTGCTCAGGAACGCTTCGCGCAACGCCTGTGCATGCGGCGGCGGCGGGTTGGTGCCGAACGGCACGACCCGTTCGTTCGCGCGATACAGCCAGAACGACTGCCGCGCCAGCAGCCGCTCTTCTTCCGTCGTGAAGATCACGGCGGCCGCGTCGCGCAGCACGCGATATTCTGCCCACGGCCAGTAAGCCCACTTCTTCAGATGCTTGAGCGGGTAAGTGCGCTTGAAATACGGGTCGAGCATGCCGTGCGTGTACACGTAGTACGGCACCTTCGACGCGCGCAGCGCCCGCCATGCGCCGAAGCCATGGTATTGCCACAGTCCATGCACGATCACGGCATCGAAGCGCTGCGCCTCGCGGCTGAGCCACGGCACGAAATCGGCCGTGAAGCCGTAGTAGTTTCGTCCCGGACCGAGCGCATGCACGGGCAACGGGAAGTCGCGCACATGCGGCGCATCGGCAGCATCGAGCGACGCGACCTCGACCTCGTGACCCAGCGACGCCATCGCGACGCCGCTCTGTCGTACACCCTCAGTCGGCCCGCCTGCCCGCGGGTCGACTGTCGAAAGTAGATGAAGAATTTTCATTGGCGAATACACGGCGTAGTGCGAAAAGGACCGGCGCAGCCGGGCGATGAAGCGCGAGGCAATCCGCGTGATGCACGACATGCGCCGCAGCGCACGTCACGCGGACGCCGGCATGCCTCGCTGACGCAGATCGCGCGTGCGGTCTGCGTCGTACGGTTCTGACCCTGTTGCGTCTTTCAGCGCGCCTCGCGCGGCGGCCGACGCGAACGGCGCGGGGCGGGGCGGCTGGGCGGGCGGTCGGGTCGGCGGTTTCTGCGCGACGGCTGTCGCGCGTGCCGACGGCGGCGGCCCCACCGGCGCCACTTTCAGGCGCGTCTTCGCGTCCAGCTGCCGATGCAAACGGCAATACGTCGCGACCGTCAAACCGAGGGCGACGCCGAATACGAGCCCCGAGAAACGCGGGCCGAGCGGATTGCCGCCGATCGACTGGGCCGGCAGCGCGGCGAGCAGCAGGATCGAGCGGCCGAACACGGGCAAAAGCGGCGCACCGGGACTTTTCGCGCGCCATCGCCGGTAGGCGAGCGCGCAGTGCCCCAGCGTCACCAGTACCGCGAGCGGCAGCGCGAGGCCGAACAGCAGGCCGCCCGCGAACAGCTGATAGATCCAGAAGTTGTGGCCCGCCGCCCATTCGCGGATCGCGTAGAAGTCCTTTTCGCTGATCTGGCCCGCGAGATCGGGCAAATATTGCGGCGAATAGCGGTAGTAATGGCCGTACCCCTCGCCAAGCAGCAGCGATTGCGTCGACGACGTGACCTGGTCGAACTGGTCCTTGATTTCGGCAAGACGCGTGATCGTCGTCGGGTCTTTGCCCGTCTGCGTATTGGAGGCGGCCGTGAAGCGCTGCATCCAGTGTTCGCTGACGGACGGCATGCTCAGTACGGCGAGCGCGCCCATCGCGCCGAGCAGGACGCTCACGATAAACGCGCGTATGGCCGAGCGCACCAGATAACGGAGCGACGGGGCGCTCATCCACGCAGCCATCATGAACAGCAGCACTGTGCCGACTAGCAGGCTGCGCGTCACGCTCAGCAGCTCGACGAGCACCGTGCCGAGAAACACCGCGAGCATGAACGGCGAAAAGCGCCGCGCCAGCACGAACTCGTGCAGCAGCACGCCTTGCAGCCCGAGCAGCGTCACCGAGACGATACGAAAGCGCACGTCGGCGATGCCGCCCATGCCGCCGCCCGTCGCAATGCCGAAGACGAACGTAAAGACCAGACAGATCAGATTCGCCCAGAACAGGGCCTTTTCCATCTGCCCGATGCGGTTCTCATGCCACGGATGGCACGCCATCGCATAGCCGAGCAGAAACAGCAGAAACGGCAACACGACGCGCAGATAGTTGCCGAAATCGTTGCCTTGGACGAGTTGCGAGATCAGGCTGCCGGGCACGCTCAGCGCGAGGCAAAGCGTGACGAAGCGGCGCAACGGCGACGCGTCGCGAAAACGCGGCGCGATGAAAATCAGCGCGAGCGCGGCTGCGAAAGTCGGCGCGACGAGCAGGATCTGCGCGGCGTGGCCCGAGTCCGCGTCCGGTGCCTTGTAGTCGAGCGCGAGCGGGCACAAGCACATCCAGATCCACAACGTAGCGTACTTGTTGCGCATCGACGATTCTCCCTCTCCCGGTGCGATATGTTCATCGTGGCAGGGCGGCGCACGCCACTGTTCAGTCTGAATATAAATGGAGCGCCTTGTGCGAAGTCCGGAGCAGGCGTAATACGCCTGGGTTCTGGCGGGGTCAAACGATGCGCCAGAAACGTCCGGTAGGACGGTTCCGTGCGCGCGGCCAGGCTGTCCGATAAGGGCAGCAACTTGGCGTACGGGCGCGCGGCCGAGCAAGCAACATGGTTGGAATATCGTGCGCAAAGTGCCAGTTCAAGCATGCGTGGATCGCATCGAACGCGCCGGGCACTGAAGGCACGGATGATTACGAAAGGCAGTGGCTCTCCGCGTGGCGGCTCACAAACAAAGACCAGCAAACGACGTCGAAGGGGAACAGGCATGAAGCTATTCGGCAGCGCGCAATCGATGATGCGAGGCAGGTCGGTCGAGCTCGACTTCGTGCGCGGCATCGCGATCATCGCGGTAATGGGCTATCACTTTCATGTGAATCAGACAGGCAGCGCGCTGATCTCGATCATCGAGTATCCGCTCAAGAGCTTCGGCCGAGAGGGCGTGAATCTGTTTTTCACGCTGAGCGGCTTTCTGGTCGGCGGGCTGTTGCTGCGGCAATATGCGGAGACAGGTCACATCGACGCGCGCCGCTTTATCGTGCGGCGGATGTTCAAGATCTGGCCTGCTTACTACGTGCTGATCCTGTTTCATTCGATTGCCGGCCGCCATCCGCTGGACACATTCCTGTGGCAGAACCTGACGCACCTGCAGAACTACTTTGGCACGTCGATCGCGCAGACGTGGAGCCTCGCCGTCGAAGAGCACTTCTATCTGTTCCTGCCCGCCGTGCTGCTGCTGTTCGCGCGCTGGAAGATGCGCGCCGGATCGATCGTCAGCGTGCTCGGCGGGATCTGCGTGATCGTGCTGATCGCGCGTTGCCTCGAAGTCGCGGGCGGCGATTTGCAGGCCGCGTTCTTCTATACGCAGTACCGGATCGACAGTCTGCTGTACGGCGTGATTCTCGCCGCGATCTACTGGATGAAGCCCGATATCTATCAAGGCATCGCGAAGCGCACGGGTTGGCTGCTGGCCATGGTGGCCGTGCTGGTCGCATGGCTCGTGCTCGCGACGAAGCATGAGCCGCTCGATGAAAGCATCGGCTACACGATTCAGGCAATCGGCTTTTGCGCGTTCATCGTGCTGATGCTCGAACACTCGGGCAAGGTGCGCGATTCGCGCGTATATCGCGCGGTGGCGTGGCTCGGTGTGTACTCGTACGGCATCTACCTGTGGCATTCGCTTGCGCTCGCGCCCGGCGACATCGTGATCCGCAAGGCGACGGCGCTCGGGTTGCCGCCCGCCGCGATCTGGTTCGTCGCACTGGCCGCCCAGGCTGCTGTCGCGATCATCGCGGGCTACGTGATGACGCGCGCTGTCGAGTACCCGTTCCTGCGGCTGCGCAATGCGCTGTTTCCGGCCAGGCGCAACGCATCGGTGCGCGAGGAAATGCCCGTCGGCGGGCAGCTGTCCTGATTCCGGCCCATTCATCGCAGCAGCGTGCTGCACGCGTCGCGTGCGCGCAGGCGAGCGAAGCATCCGGCTCGCAAGGGGAGGATTTGCGTGAGCTTCACAGGAACGCTGACATGGCTTGACCGCATCGGCAGCCGCTGCGTGGAGCGGACCCGCGCGCGCGCGCCGGGGGCTGCGCATCCTGCCGCGCACGCAGCCCCGGTCGCCACGGCAGCGAACGCGTCCGTCTGCAAGGCCGCGTCGCACGATGAAGCTCGCGTCGCCGCGCTCGACGCCGGCCGCGCGTTCGCCATCGTCGGCGTGATTGTCGTGCATCTCGCGCTTTTCATGCCCGCGCTGCCTGCGTGGCTGCAAGCCGTGTCGGATATGGGGCAATACGGCGTGCAGCTGTTCTTCGTCATCAGCGCCGTCACGATCATGCTGACGCTCGAAGAAGAAACCAGGCGCTTCGGCGACGACCGCTCGCTGATCGCGCGGCGCTTCTACATCAAGCGCTTCTTTCGCATCGCGCCGCTTTACTACGTCGCGATTGCTGTGTATTCGCTCGGCAATCATCTGGCGGGTCGCTTCGATACGCAGGTCACGGCGCCGCATGGCGTGGCCGATGTCGTCGCGAATCTCGTCTTTATCCACGCCTGGGTGCCCGGCGCCGTGAATACGGTGGTGCCGGGCGGCTGGTCGATCGGCGTGGAGATGTGCTTCTATCTGTTCGCGCCGCTCATCTTCATCGCCACGCGCACGCGGCGCGGCTTGTGGCGCGCCTCGCTCGCGCTGCTGGTGATCAGCGCCGTCGCGCTGACCGCGGGCGCCTGCGCCGACGACGTCTGCACCGTCGAAAACAACTCGTTCCTTTACTACTGGCCGCCGACGCAACTGCCGTGCTTCGTCATCGGCCTGATGCTCGCGCGCTATGGCAAGCGGCTTCTGTTGCGCGACGGCGTGAAGCTGTCGATGTTCGGCATCGCGTGCACGCTCGCCGCCTGCGCGGTCCTGCTCGCGCTGCTGTACGTGACGGGTTCGGGACTTGGTCTTGCGCACTGGCTCGCGCCGACAGTCGCCGCGTGCGCGGCGGCCGCGTTGCTGCTGCTGCTCGCGCAACTGCCGCGCAGCTATCCGGGCGCGCGAATCGTCGCCGCGTTCGGGCAAAACAGCTACGGGTTGTACATCTGGAGCTTCGTCGTGATTCTGGTCGTGCGCGTTGCGTTGAAGACACCGCTCGATGCACTCGACCATCGCGTGCCCGTGCTCGGTTTCATGATTGCCGCCGTGTTCGCGTGTGGCGCGAGCTATGTGGCCGCGCGGATCAGCGCGGCGCGCATCGAGCGGCCTTGCGCGCAATGGGCGCGTCAGGTGCTGCTGCCGCGCGTCGCGCGCGCGAAACGGATCGAGCGGGTGAGCAGCGAAACATCGGATTGAGCCGTGAGCCCGTACGCAGGCTGACAAACGGGATCGCCGCTCAAATTGCGCGCCGTATCAGACGCGCGTTTCGATGGCGGCCGTGATCGTCTGGCGCAGCGTTTCCTTGAATTGACCGAGCGTGTTGCGTGCGAGCAGATGATCGAGGGGACGTTGGTGCCTGTCGCCACGCTGCCATTGCGCGGCGACTTCGCCGAGCGCGTGCGTGATCGACGCCGCCGACAGGTCGTCGAGACACGGCCCGAGTTGCCCGCCGCGGCAGAACCAGCCGATCAGGCCGTCACTCGTTGCGATCACGGGCTTGTCGAAGCGATACGCCTGCACGAGCACCCCGCTCATCCCGTAGTGGCCCTTGTAGCCGAGCCAGACGACGTCGCATGCGGAGAACAGATCGCGCTCCATCTCGTTCGAAATGAACTGATCGAGGATCACAGGCGCGGGTTTCAGGATGGGTATGAACGCGCGCATGAAGCCGCGCACTTCCGGGTCCTGTTCGCCGGCGAGCAGGAGCGTCGGCGCGTCTTTCATGCCCGCCAGCGCTTCGGCGAGCTCGCAGATGCCCTTGCGTTCGCTGATCGAGCCGTAGACGAGCAGATAGCGGCCAGCGGGATCGAGCCCGAGACGCTCGCGCGCGACGAGGGGGTCTTCGGCCTTCGCATCGGGGAACGGATCGGCGACGTATTCGACGGATGCGCCATGCTTCGGCGTCGCACGGCCGACCCATTCGGGCAATGTCGGATCGATCGACAGCAGCGCGCGCAGGCCTCTCGTATGCACCGCGCGGCGAAACAGCAGCGACTTCAGCGTATTGACGAGCGGCCGCCCCGGCGTGCGCACGCCGACTTTGCGGTGATGGAACGTTGCGCGCATCGTGATCGCGATCCACGGCGTCTTGCCGAACGGCGAGCCGAGCAGCGGCAGCGCGTGAAAGAAGTAATCGACATACGGCACGACGACGAGACGCACGCGCTCCGCACGCTTGACCGAGTCGTAGGCGAGTTTGAAATAGGCATGAAACCGGGCGTAGCTGAAACGTTTCAGGCCGCGGCTGTGACGCCGGCTTTCCGTGTCGACGAAGGCGATTTGCAGGTCTTCGCGCCTTGCCGACATGATCTCGCGCGCGAGCCGATGATCTTCGTTCGAGTTCTCGGTGACGACGAGCACGGGATAGCCGGCCTCGAGGCAGGCCTGCGCGATCCACTCGACATAGCGCCACCGGTGCCCGGTGAAATTGGGCTCGATGATGACGACATAGCCGAGTCTCGCAGCATCTGCGATGGGGGCTTCAACGGACACGAGATGGGTTGCGCGTTCCATGGCGATTTAAGGAGCAGCCTTGCGCTCACCTTAGCATTACGTCTTCGGCGCGAACCGACATTTTCGCCAATTGTTTGGCGACAACGGACAGTCAGAGGGGGAGGGTTGCCGAATCTGACTGGCAGATGGCGTCCGTGAGCGGGTGCGGCGGGTTACCTTGAGGGACGGCGTGCGTGAGCTGTCGGACAGGTTGTGTCTGCGGCACGCATGGTATGCCCGACGGGTTGAGGGCGGTGAGGCGCTAACTCTGATCGACACTGGAGAAAAACATTGCGGACGATGAGGCTACCGGCGTTTTCGTTCAGGGCAGGCCTGGGTTCGAGCGCGGCGACATGGGTGCTGTTGCAGCAGGTGTTGATGCGCGGGCTCGTTGCCGTCAAGTTTCTCGCGATCGGCCGCATTCTCGGGCCGGAGGCGATCGGCAGCGTGAGCGTCGCGCTGCTCGCCGTCGCGATTGCGGAAGCCATGTCGGATACGGGCCTGTCGCAGGCCGTCATCCAGGGGCAGGCCGCGCCGACACGCGATGAACTCGGCGCTGTCTGGACCACGCTGGCGACACGCGGCGTGGTGATCGGCGCGGCCCTCGTCGCGATTGCGCCGCTGATGAACAACCAGTTCCATCTCGGCGGCGCGCTGCTGCTGTTGCAACTGGCCGCGTTGTTGCCGCTGTTGCGCGGCATCGCATCGCCCGCCTATTACGTCGTGCAGCGCGAGCGGCGCTTCCAGCACGTCGCGATCATCGAGGTTTCGGCGGCGTTCGTCGACTGCTGTTGCGGGCTGGCGCTCGCGCTGGCGGGCGCGGGTGCGTACTCGGTGCTGCTCGGGATGATCGTCGGCGAGTCGCTGAAGACGTCCCTCACGTGGATCACGATGAAACCGCGTCCGCCTATCCGCCTGCGCTGGTCGGGTATCGGTCATTACATTGGCTTTAGCCGCTGGATCTGGGCGGGCAGCGTCGTCAATCTGGTCCTCAACCAGTTCGACAAGGTGGTGGTCGGCAAGCTGCTCGGCCCCGCGCAACTCGGCGCGTATCAGATGTCGTCGCGGCTCGCGCAGATGCTGCTCGCGGATGCCGCGATCGCGATGTCGCAATACCTGTTTCCGACCTTCGCCGCGCGCCATCGCGCCGATCCGCATGCCGCCGCGCGGCTCTTCAGACGCTATATCGGCGTGATCGCGCTGGGGCTGGTGGTGGTCGTGATCGTGCTGCGGCTCGCGGCGCACTGGCTCTTCGCGCTGATACTCGGCCCGGCCTGGCTGCCCGCCGTGCCGCTCTTCAAGATCTTCGTGATCAACATGGCGATCGGCGCGCTCATTGCGGTGCTGGTGTCGTATCTGCGGGCCGTCGGCGATGCGAAGGCGACGACGCAGGCGTCGGTGATCCAGGTGTTCGTGCTGCTCGCCTGCGTGCCGCCGGCGACGCATTACTGGGGCGTCACGGGTATCGCCTGGGCGATGACGCTCGGCCTGAGTTCGGCGGCTGCCTGGATGACCTATCGCACCGCGAGGGTGATGTGATGCGGATACTTCATCTCGTGCTGGAGCCGCGTCTGTCGGGCGCGGAAGTGCTGGCGAAGGATCTCGCGATCCATCAGCAGCGCGACGGCAGCGTGGTCGGCGTGACGGCGCTGTTGCCCGAGCGGCCCGACTTCGCGCCGTTCACGCGCGAGCTGGAGAGCCACGGCGTCGAGTGCGTGTTCCCGACGAAGCGCCCGAGCCTGCCCGGCAAGCTGATGCATCTGGCGGGCGTGCTGCGGCGCTTTCGGCCCGACGTCGTGTTCGCGCATGCGACGATCCCCGCGTTCTATGCGCGCGCGCTGCCGAGCAAGGTGCCCGTCATCTACGTGATGCATTCCGCCGTCAACGATTTCGAGCGCAAGCTGTTTCGCAATGTCGAGCGCGTGCTGTCGTCGCGGGCGCGGGCGGTGATCGGCGTCTCGCCTGCGAACTTGCGGGACTATACGGACTGCGTCGGCTCGCATCCGCTGTTGACGATGATCCCGAACGGCGTGGACATGTCACGTTTTGCATTCGACGACCGGCCGGGCCGGGGCGATGCGCCGCCGCAGATCGTGCAGATCGGCCGGTACACGTCCGTGAAGAACCAGCTGCAGACGGTGCATGCGTTTCGCGAGGTCGCGGCGCAGGTGACGGATGTGCGGCTGCAGTTGTACGGCGTGGTCGAAGACCCGGCTTATCTGGCCGCGATCGAGGATCTGGTGAAGAAGCTCGGGCTCGAAGGCCGGGTGCGTGTGGATGGTCCGCATACGGACGTGAGCGGCGTACTGCGTGCGTCGAACGTGTTCGCGATGCCGTCGCGCTCGGAAGGGCACAGCATTGCGTTTCTGGAGGCGCTGGCGTCGGGGATTCCCGTCGTCGCGAGTACGATCGCGCCGTTCCAGTTCGCGAAGACGCTGCCTTGCGTGCAACTCGTCGATACCGATGACACGGCCGCCTACGCCGCCGCGCTGCTGGGGGCCCTGGCGCAGCCCAAGGTGCCGAGGTCGCTGGCGGGCTTGACGCTGCAGGATACGGCGCAGCGCTATCTGGCCGTGGCGCAGCAGGTGATCGGCGCGCGGGCTTAGGTTGGCTTGCCAGGAACGCGAGATGAAAAGGTGCCGAGGGCTTTGTTCAAGGCCCAGTCAAGGCTTCAGCGACGCGCGAACGATCTCGGCCAGCTTTCTTCCGAGGGTCGGCGAATTCAGCTGCTGATACTTCGAGTAGGCGGCGGCGCCCGCCGCGCGCATCATTTCGGGCGACATCGTCCACACCCGCCGCAGCGTGTCAGCGAGCGCATCGACGCCGCCTTCGCGCGGATAGAAGAACCCCGTGCTGCCTTCTTCGACATAGCCCGGCTCGGGGCCCATATGCCGCGGTAGCTCGTCGTGAACGAGCGGCGGCAGGCTCAACCCGAACATGTGGACCACGCTCAGGCCCGCCGCCCCCGGATAGCAGCCGATGCGGCAAAGCCGGCTGATCGCCGCGATGCGGCTTTCGTCGAATACCGGTCCGTACCAGATGACATAGTCGCGGTCGCCGTACACGCGCTTGAGCTGCGCGCTGTGCTTGCCGCCGCCGACCAGGTGCAGCGTGATCTGATGATCCTCGCTGCGCAGACGGCCGACGGCCTCGATCAGCGCGCCGACGTTCGAGTCGTCGCGCAGCCGGCCAAGAAACAGGATGCCCGTCTCCTTGCCCGACTTTTCGGCGGGATCGACGGTATGTTCGACAGTCAGCGAGTTATCGGCCACGATCAGTTTCCCTGAAGGACAACCGACGCTTTCCAGCGAACGCTTGGACGCGTCGGTGTAGCAGATGTACTGCGTCGACAGCGCGACGGCGATCCGGTAGCACAGCGCGCGGATCATGCCGACGTCTTCCTCATGCCGGTACAGGCCCTGACCATGGATCAGGACGGGAATGCGCATCGCGCGACCGGCCATCAGCGCGAGCCAGAGCGACAGATAGCGGATGTCCGCGAACATCAGCACGGCAGCAGGGCGCTCGCGCACGATTCTTCCGACGACTTCCCGCTGCATGTTGATGCCGGGCGAAAAGAAGTGGCTGATCTGCGTTTCGACGAACTCCTCGCAGGCGGGGTTCTCCCGCAAAAAGCCGTTCGATTCCATCCCGGCCGAACTGGCAAAAAGCTTGACCGAAAAGAGCCGGTTCAACGATTCGACGACCTCCATCCGGTAGTGCGCGATCAACGGCTGCACGTAGAACACGGTCCGCTTGTCAGCGGCCGCCGTGCTTTTTCCCAGCGACGCAGTACTCCAATCCGTAAGCAGTTTGTCGGTCACCGGATCAACCCTTTTCAGGTTAGAGATGCGCTGATGATTGAAGGTCGGTTGGATTATGCAGTAGACAATTCGCTTACGCAGATTAATTGGCTGAAATTGACTACGGAGAAGGGTTTATTGTCGGGAAAATACTATTCTTTTTGAATTTCGATTGGGATATGGCTGAAACGGTGCGTGCAGGTTATCGCGATGCATGCGTCTGGTGCAGGCCAGGCAAGGGTTTGACGTCGGAATTGAGGTGTTGGGTATGGCGCAACGAGCGGTTTAAAAGATATTGTTTGGCGGCGACATTCGGATTTAATTAGCCTTTTTATTGGCTGTAAATGACGCTCCGCATTTGAATCTATCCCGTAATTTTGGCGTAGTCTTAATGGGATGAAATTCGCAGTGGGTAATTTTTTCGTGCGGAATGACGCGGCTGGCAGGTAGCTGGCAGGGCGAATGCGTTGACCGGACGCGTTGACGGCGGGGCGCTGAATGGCGGGCGGCAGTCGATTGGCATGACAAAACGGCCGCGGGAAAAGAAAAGGGCCTAGCCGAAGCTAAGCCCTTAAATCTTTTGGTAGGCCGTACGGGATTCGAACCTGTGACCAACGGATTAAAAGTCCGCTGCTCTACCAGCTGAGCTAACGACCCAAAAGAGAAGCGGAATTATATCGGCCGAGCCAAAACGTGTCAACCGACGCGGGCCGACCAACGAGCGATCCACCCAAAAAGAAAAGCCCGGAACGGTGAAGTCCCGGGCTTTCCGGCGAGAGGCGCGCGTATCGGTTATCAAGCGTCGACACTGCGCGTTTTACTGCATTCAGCACACCGACATGGCAGACGCCCGGCTCATGCCGGACGCACAAACATCACTTGATCTGCGAAAGCTTGCTTTGCGCCGATTGCGCGACATCCGAGCCGCCGTACTGCGCGACGATCTGTTCGAGCGTCTTCTTCGCGGCGGCCTTCTGACCTTGTTCGAGCTGGTTGTTCGCGATGGCCAGCAGTGCTTCCGGCGCCCGCGGATGCTGCGGATACTTCTGCACGACGCCTTGCCATACGGCCGTCGAGCCCTTGTAGTCGCGCAGCGCATAGAGCGCGTTGCCGAGCCAGTACTGCGCCGTGGGCTGATACGGGCTCTGCGGGTACTTCGCGATAAAGCTGCGGAACGAGTTCGCGGCGTTCTTGAAGTCGCCGCTGCGGAACTGCTGCGAAGCCGCGTTGAACGCGTCCGTTTCACCCGGCTGCACGGAGCCCTCGACGCCGTCGACCGTCTGCTGCTGCGGCTCGAACTTCTTCAGACGACCGTCGAGGTCGGTGTAGTAGTCCTTCTGCTGCTTCTGCAACGTGCCGACCTGGTTGGCGAGGTCCTCGTTCTGCCCGCGCAGCGTCGCGACCTGCTGGTTCAGCTGGTCGAGACGGTTGGACTGATCGAGGATCGTGCGTTGAGCCGCTGACAACTGGCTCGACAGACTCTCGGTCTTGGTGCGTAGATCGAGAATCGCCTGGCGAGCCTGATCGTCGTCGAACATGCCTGCATGCGCGGGCAGGGCCATCACGGCCGTTCCCGCGACGCAGGCGGCTGCGGCCATGCGCAGCCAGGAGAAACGGGGCGTCATACGGCTTGTCACCTATTACTGTTGATAGACGAGGTCCGCGCGGCGGTTTTGCGCCCACGATGCTTCGTCATGACCCGTAGCTTGCGGCTTTTCCTTGCCGAGGCTCACAGCTTCCATTTCCGAATCCGGAACGCCCAGCAGCGACAGCGAACGGCGAACAGCTTCAGCACGCTTCTGGCCGAGTGCCAGGTTGTATTCGCTCGTGCCGCGCTCGTCGGTGTTGCCCTGGATCAGGACGTGACGTTGCGGATGGCTCTTCAGATACTGTGCGTGTTGCTGCAGCAGCGGCTGGTAGTCGTCCTTGACCGAGTAGCTGTCGAAGTCGAAATAGATGCTGCGCTTGGCCAGCGGGCTATTCGGATCGTTCAACGGATCGACGTTCACCGTGGCGACATCGTTCGGATTAGGCTGCGCGCCCGTCGCGCCACCCTTGTTGGCGTTTTCGTCGAGCTTGACGCCCGAATGACATGCAGCCAGTGCACCGACCATACCTACGGCAAACGCGATACGAAGTTTGGACATCATGCTTCACTCTCCTTGTGTGTTATTGCATAAACGGGCCCCAGGAAGGCTCGCGTACGCTGCCTCCCTGAACGGACAGGACCTGCCGCGTCCGACCATCGGTCGATACTGCGGCCAACACGCCACGGCCGTTCACCTGAGTGGCGTAAAGAATGTACTGACCATTCGCCGCGAAGCTTGGCGATTCGTCATGTGTGGTGTCGGTGAGCGCCGTCGCGACGCCCGACTGCAGATCCTGGATATACAGCTTGAAGCCCCCGCCCGTGCGCGAGATGTATGCGAGCTGCTTGCCGTCCGGGCTCACGCGCGGACTCGTATTGTAGTTGCCCGTGAAGGTCACGCGCTGCGCGCCGCCTGCGGACTCGCCGCCGGCCGGCATCTTGTAGATCTGCGGCTGACCGCCACGGTCGCTGGTGAAGTAGATCGACTGGCCGTCAGGAGAGTAAGACGGCTCGGTGTCGATCGCGCTGCCTTGCGTGAGGCGGCGCAGGCCGCTGCCGTCCGCATTGACGGCGAAAATCTGCGTGTTGCCGGTGCGCGACAGCGCGACGGCGAGCGTGCGGCCATCGGGCGACCATGCGGGCGCGCTGTTGTTGCCCTTCTGGTCCGACACGACGACGCGGCGGCCGGTGGGCAGGTCGTGGATGTAGACGATCGGCTTCTTCTTTTCGAACGATACGTACGCGACCTTCGTGCCGTCCGGCGACCATGCCGGCGAGATGATCGGCTCGGGGCTGGAGAGGGCGATATGCGCGTCCTGGCCGTCGGAGTCGGAAATCTGCAGCTGATAACGGTTGCCCGTCTTGATCACGTACGACAGGCGCGTCGCGAACACGCCGCGGCCGCCCATCAGCTTCGCATAGATGTAGTCGGCAACCTTGTGCGCGCTCATGCGCAGGCCGCTTTCCGGGCTAACCAGTTCAAGGCCGCCGAGGCTTTGCTGGTTGACGGTGTCGTACAGCTTGAAGCGCACCTGGTACTGGCCGTTCGGCAGCTTGGTGACACTGCCCGCGACGAACGCGTTCGCGCCTTTCGCCTTCCATGCGCCGAGATCGACGGAATCGCCTTCGGAAACGGGTGCGCTGCCGGCGTCGATATTGGTGAATTTACCGCTGCGCTGAAGGTCCTGGCGGACGATCGTGCTGATCTGCTGGGGAGAATTGGCCTCGTTGGCAAAATTTGCCGTGGCGATCGGGAACTGGGTGGACCCGACGCCCGTCACGAGGACGTTGAGTTGTGCATGGGCGGCACCGCCAGCGGCGATCAGACACGATGCGACGAGCGCTCGCAGGCCTAGCTTGGTCATCAAACTCATTCTGTATAGGTTCCCCAAAAACGAATTGCTAACACTTCACGACTACAAACAGACCGGCCTACGCAGATTTCGTTCCCGGTCCACCCGCGACAGCGTGCGAAACGGAAACGCCTGCGTCAGGCGGCCGGACGCAGCGTGATCGTAAAACTGCCGGGCGTCTTGCCGTCGATGTCCTGCGGCATCGGATCCGACCGCTGGACGGCCCGCAGTGCGGCGTCGTCCCACGCCTGGTTCCCGCTGCTGCGAGTGACGGTCGCGCTCAGCAGCGTGCCCGTCGGCGAGCAGCGCACGGAGACGACCGTTTGCAGGCCCGATGTATCACCCGACCAGATGATGTTCGGACGCACGCGGCGCTGAACCTTCTCTGCATAGCCCGGCGACGCGGCGTTGCCGCCCGCGCCGCTGCCCGTGCCGCTCTTCGCGAGGCCGTTGCCCGTCGAGCCTTCGCCGCCCGCCATGCCTTGCAGCGCGGCGAGGCGCTGACGCCGTTCCGCGTCGACCTTCTGTTTCGCGGCTTCGGCGGCCTGCGCGGCAGCCTTCGCCTTGGCGGCCTTCGCCGCGTCAGCCTTGGCCTGCGCCTCGGCTTGCGCCTGCTTCGCTTCCTGTTCCTTTTGCTGTTCCTTCTGCTCTTCCTGCTGCTTCTTCAACTGCTCCTGCTTCTGCTGGGCGAGTTGCTGCTGCTTGAGCCTGTCGGCCTGTTGCTGCTGTTGCTGCTTGAGCTTCGCGGCGGCGGCCGCTGCTGCCTGGTCGGCGGCGAGCTGCTGCTGGCGTTTCGCCTCGGCTTCCTGCTGGGCCTGCAACTTCTGCTGGCGCTGCTGCTCGGCAAGTTCAGCCTGACGCTGCGCTTCCTGCTGCTTGCGCTTCTTTTCCTGCAGCGCGATATCGGCCTGTTCGTCGCTGACCTGCGGCGCGGGCTTCACGGGCGCGGGCGGCGGCACGACGGGACGCGGCGCCGGCACGTCGGGCACTTCTGTCCACAATTCGGCTTCGGCGCCCGCGGGCGTGCTGTTCTGCCAGTGGATGCCGTGATACAGGAAGAACCCCAGCAGCACGTGCATCAGCGCGGCGAGCGCGAACGCGCGCCACGTGCCGCGCTCGCGCGGCGGTCGAAGCGGGTAGGCGTTTTTCTGGCGGGTCATTGCGATTTGACGAGCAATCCAACGCGCTTGACGCCACGAGCCTTCAGGTCGGACATCACGTTCATCACGACTTCATACTTGACGGTCTTGTCGGCGGCGATCACGACGGGCTGGTCGGGATGCGAGGCCTGACGGTCGGTGACGAAGCTGCGCAGATCGGCCTGCGTCATCGTCTCCTGTTGCGTCGCGCCCGCGTCGTCCTTGTACTTGACGTTCATGTTGCCGTCCGCCTTGATGTTGACGACGACGGGCGGCGTCTGCTGCTGCGGCGCGGCGCCGCCGACAGTCGGCAGGTTGACGATAGACGGCGCCACCAGCGGGGCCGTCACCATGAAGATCACGAGCAGCACGAGCATCACGTCGATGTACGGGACGACGTTGATGTCGGCCATGGCGCGGCGCGAGCGGCTGCCGCGCATGCTGGAACGGACTGAACCGGCCATCGTGGACTCCTTAATGGGCCTGGCGTTGCAGGATGTTCGAGAACTCTTCGATGAAGGTTTCGAAGCGGATCGCGAGGCGGTCGATATCGTGCGCGTAGCGGTTGTAGGCGACCACGGCGGGGATCGCGGCGAACAGGCCGATGGCCGTTGCCGTCAGCGCTTCGGCAATGCCGGGCGCGACGTTCGCGAGGGTGGCCTGCTGGACGTTCGCGAGGCCGCGGAACGCGTTCATGATGCCCCACACCGTGCCGAACAGACCGATATACGGGCTGACCGAGCCGACCGATGCGAGGAACGCGAGGTTGGCTTCGAGCACGTCCATTTCGCGCTGGAAGGCGGCGCGCATGGCACGGCGCGCGCCGTCGAGAATCGCGCCCGGATCGTTGAGACGCTTTTCCTTGCCTTTCAGAAACTCACGCATGCCCGACTCGAAAATACGTTCGAGCGCGCCGATCGTGTGACGGTTGTTCGCGGCGCTCTGATACAGCGCCTGCAGGTCGCCGCCCGACCAGAAATCGCGTTCGAAGCGCTCAGTCTGCGCCCGCGCGCGGCGAATCGCAAACCACTTGCGGAAGATGAAAGTCCACGACATCAGCGACAGCAGCAACAGCAGCGCCATCACTGCCTGCGCCAGCAGGCTCGCGTTGAGAACGAGGGAAATGATCGACAGATCTTGTGTAGTGTTCATAGAGGTTCGTTGTAACGTCCCGGGTGCGGCGTCCGGCTGCAAGGTGGGTCGAAGCGTTCGGTTGGCATGCTGTTGGCAAACCGGAAGCTTCGGCGGGTTCTTCGCCGAACCATGCTTGGTCTTGTTGTGACCGTTACGAGTTCACTGTCCAGCTAACAACGACGCTCAGATACTCGCCGTTGACACGCTGGGACCCGGTTCGCGCCGCAATGCGGCGTGGACCGGCGGAGGAATGGCGGCCGGCTTCATCGATTGCGAGTCGACACAGCCGACGCGGATCGTGCCCGTTGCCAGCAGCGTGTCGTCGCGCCAGGCTTCCTGAGCGAAATCCACCGATGCGCGGCCAAGCCGCTCGATCCGGCTGACGATGCGCAGCATGTCGTCGAGCCGGGCCGGCGCGCGATAGTCGAGCGCGGTGCTGCGCACGACGAACAGCGCGCCCGTTTCATCGGCCAGCTTGCGTTGATCGACGCCGCACGCGCGCAGCCATTCGGTGCGCGCGCGCTCGAAAAACTTCAGGTAGTTCGCGTAAAACACGATACCGCCGGCGTCGGTGTCTTCGTAATACACGCGAATCGGCCAGATAAAGCCGATTTCCGCGCCGGACTGACTGTCAGACATATTCATGGCGCGCATTTTACCGGAACGCAAAAGCGCGCCGCATTTTCGGGCACTTTCGTGCCTGGTCGCGTTCGGCCTGCACGACGGGCGCCGCGCCGGTGTCGCACGGTCCAGCCGGCGCGGCGCGCCCGCGAAACCTAGCCGCGGTGGATGTTCAGGCCGGCAAACGACTGCGCAACGGGCATCAGCTCGATCGTATTGATGTTGACGTGCGCGGGGCGCGTCGCGATCCAGTAGATCGAGTCGGCGATGTCTTCGGCCGTGAGCGGCTGGACGTTCTGATAGACGCCTGCGGCTTTCTCGTCGTCGCCGCGGAAACGCACGTTCGAAAACTCGGTGCCGCCGCACAGGCCCGGTTCGATGTCCGTCACGCGAACGGGCGTGCCGTGCAGGTCGGCGCGCAGGTTCAGGCTGAACTGGCGCACGAACGCCTTGGTCGCGCCGTACACGTTGCCGCCCGGATACGGCCACGTGCCCGCCACCGAGCCCAGATTGAACACATGTCCGCGGCTGCGCTCGATCATTCCCGGCAGGAAGGCGCGCGTGACCTGCACGAGGCCCGTGCAGTTGGTGTCGATCATCGTCGTCCAGTCGTCGAGCTCGGCGCGTTGCGCGGGTTCGAGCCCGAGCGCGAGGCCGGCGTTGTTGACGAGCACGTCGACGGCGGCAAAGTCGGCGGGCAGGGCGTTGGGGACGGCTTCGACAGCTGCGCGGTCGCGCACGTCGAGCTCGAAGGGCAGGAGGTTCTCGCCGAGTTCGTCGGCGAGTGCCTGCAGGCGGTCCTTGCGGCGCGCGGTCGCGACCACGCGATGGCCGCCCTTGACGAAAGCCCTGGCGATAGCGGCGCCGAACCCTGCGGACGCGCCGGTGACGAACACGATCATTGCTGTTCCCTGGTCGGTGAAGAAAGGCCACAAGCCTACTTCCAATGCGGCGATGCGGCAAGAATGACCCCGCCGCGCGAAGGCACGTTCGGGCGGGCTGCCGGGCAGCCGCTGCCGTGGCTGGGCGGGGCTTCTGGCTGCCGTGGCGGCGCGCTGGCGGGAGCGGTTGCCTCGGTTGCCTATTCGACCCGGTTCCAATAAACTAACGCGCTCACCCCTGCGTGACTGGCGATAGAACCCCATGCTGTCAAGCCTGACGGGTTCAAGGTGGAGCGTCCCACCGTGAAGCGCAGGGTGCCGTTTTGCCGTTCGCCTGGGCAGCCATGTTTCGCGCGCGCCGTCGTTTGCGCTGCCGGTGGTTGTCCTGACTCGCGTGTGCGGCACCTCCTTCATACGCCACGTCAAGGCTCCCACCATCAGCGGTGGCCAGCAGTGCTGCGTACCTAATACGCTCCCGGCACACGACCTGCGCACGATCCGGTCAACCTGAACACACTTAACGGAACCAGCATGTTTGACAAAGCCCAAAGCACCATCGCCAATGTCGATCCGGAAATCTGGAAGGCAATCCAGGACGAAGACCGCCGTCAGGAAGAGCACATCGAACTGATCGCGTCGGAAAACTACACGAGCCCGGCCGTGATGGCCGCGCAGGGCTCGCAGCTCACCAACAAGTACGCCGAAGGCTACCCCGGCAAGCGCTACTACGGCGGTTGCGAATACGTCGACGTCGTCGAGCAGCTGGCTATCGACCGCGTGAAGCAGCTGTTCGGCGCCGAAGCCGCGAACGTCCAGCCGAACTCGGGCTCGCAGGCCAACCAGGGCGTGTTCTTCGCGATGCTCAAGCCGGGCGACACGATCATGGGCATGAGCCTCGCGCACGGCGGCCATCTGACGCACGGCTCCCCCGTCAACATGTCGGGCAAGTGGTTCAACGTGGTCAGCTACGGCCTGAACGAAGCCGAAGACATCGACTACGACGCCGCAGAGAAGCTGGCCCAGGAGCACAAGCCGAAGATCATCGTCGCGGGCGCGTCGGCGTTTGCGCTGCGCATCGACTTCGAGCGCCTGTCGAAGATCGCGAAGTCGGTTGGCGCGTACCTGATGGTCGACATGGCCCACTACGCCGGTCTGATCGCCGCGGGCGTGTACCCGAACCCGGTGCCGTTCGCCGACTTCGTCACGACCACCACGCATAAGAGCCTGCGCGGCCCGCGCGGCGGCGTGATCCTGATGAAGGCGGAGTTCGAGAAGCAGATCAACTCGGCCATTTTCCCGGGCATCCAGGGTGGACCGCTGATGCACGTGATCGCGGGCAAGGCCGTGGCGTTCAAGGAAGCACTGGCGCCGGAATTCAAGGAGTACCAGCAACACGTGGTCGACAACGCGCGCGTGCTGGCCGAAACGCTCGTCAAGCGCGGTCTGCGCATCGTGTCGGGCCGCACGGAAAGCCACGTCATGCTGGTCGACCTGCGCGCCAAGAAGATCACGGGCAAGGCAGCGGAAGCGGCACTGGGCGCGGCGCACATCACCGTGAACAAGAACGCGATTCCGAACGATCCGGAAAAGCCGTTCGTGACGAGCGGCATCCGCCTCGGTTCGCCCGCCATGACCACGCGCGGCTTCGGCACGAAGGAAGCCGAGCAGGTCGGCAACCTGATCGCCGACGTGCTGGACAATCCGGAAGACACGGCTACGATCGAACGCGTGCGCGCGCAGGTCGCCGAGTTGACCCAGCGCTTCCCGGTCTACCGCTAAGCCGCCATGCGCTGCCCCTTCTGCCGGCATGACGATACACAGGTCGTCGACTCGCGTGTGTCCGAAGATGGCGCCGCGATACGGCGCCGCCGCCGCTGCCCGGCCTGCGACAAGCGTTTCACGACGTACGAGCGGGTCGAGTTGGCGTTGCCCTCGGTCGTCAAGAAGGATGGCAGCCGCACGGAGTTCGACCGCCGCAAGATCGTCGCGAGCATGCAACTGGCGCTGCGCAAGCGTCCAGTTGCTGCCGACGCCATCGACGCAGCCGCGTCGCGCATCGAGTATCAGTTGCTCGGCAGCGGCGAGCGCGAAGTGCGCAGCGAAAAACTGGGCGAGCTCGTGATGAACGAGCTGCGCGCCCTCGACACCATCGCGTACGTGCGCTTTGCTTCCGTGTACCGGCGTTTTGAAGACGTCTCCGAGTTCGAGGACGTCATTGAAGAGTTTCGCCGGATGAACGCTCCCGCTGCGCCCGCGAAGCCTTCCCGCAAGCGCTGATTTGTCGCGCATCTGCATTTTCTCTCCCTGAAGTTCTGCCGCGAATTCACCTGATGCACGGACATTCTCGTGCAGGGATTCGTGCGTCCGCCACCTGGCCATCCGGCTAATTGTGGGCGTCGTTGGGCATCGTTAGAGTCGTCGCATTCTTGGCGGAAATCGAGGAATGCTGATGAAACGGAATGCTCATACGCGGCCCGCGAGCCGTGGGTTCACGCTGTTCGAAACGCTTGTCGTGATCGCATTGCTCGCGATCGTCGCGACTTTGACGGTGCCGTCGTTCGTTGGGTGGCGCGTGCGCGATCAGGTCGACGCGCGCGCCCGCGCGCTGTTGTCCACGCTCAGTTACGCGCGCGGCGAGGCATTGCGGCGCGGCGCGCGCGTGACCGTGTGCCGGATCGATGCCGCGCGGCACTGTCTCGCGGCGGGGCAGCCGTGCAAAACGGGTGTCGTCGACTGGTCTTGTGGGTGGGCCGTGATGATCGAGCACGGCGGCGGCTTCTATCCGTTGCGTGCACAGCCCGACCTTGCGCCCGTCAGCATCGTCGGCGCACTCACCAATCTCACCTTCACGCCACCCGCGGGCCAGGCCTACGGCAGCTTTCGCAGCTTCGATATCGGCCCGCGTGTCGAATCGAAGGCGACGCAAGGCAAAGAGTGGCGGCGCTGCATCCGCATCGCGGCGGGTGGGCGGGCGCGCATTGTCGACGGCGCGTGCGGAGCGGCGGCATGACGCGCGCCCGTCTTGTCTCGCAGCGCGGTCAGAGCCTGCTTGAAGTACTCGTCGCGGTGACCGTCACGGCCGTCACCGTGCTTGGTCTGATTGCCGTGCAGTTGTCGATTGCGCGCGACGCGCGTGCAAGGTCTTATCGCGAGCAGGCCGCACTCGTCGCCGATGCGATCGCCGAGGCGGCGCGCGCGCCGAATCGCAACGATGCGGCAATCTCGCAATGGCGAACGCGTGCCGCGAGCCTGTTGCCACAGGGCGATGCGGGCACGAGTGGCGGCGCCGATCTTTCCTTCGCCCGCGGGACATGGGCCTGGCGGGACAGCGTGCCGGGCAAGGCGGCGCATCCGGGCGACATGATCGACATGCCTGCATCGTGCGGCGATGCAGACGTGCCGCAAGGCGTTCAATGCGTCGCAATGGCGTTTTCCCGATGAAGTCGCTTGCTCTCTGCACGCGTACATGCGGCGGACGCGTGGACTTTGGCCACACGCTCCTCGAAATGACGATAGCGATGGCGCTGGGCCTGATCGTGACAGCGGGCGCGGTGTCGCTTTACCGCTCGCAGCGAATCGCCTTCGCGCAGGCCGCCGACGCAGCGCAGATCCACGACGCGGGCATGGCCGCGTTGACATTGATCGGCGAGCAGTTGCAGATGGCGGCCTTCGTTCCCGCCGACATGCCGCGCACGTTTGCCGCACGGCCCGGGTTGTTCGGCTGCACGGGCGGCAGGCCGATCGGCGCCGACGACAATCTCACCTGCGAATCGCTTGCAACGCATTCGGACGGCGTCGCGGTGCGCTACGTGGCCGACAACGTTTCGACGTGGCCGTCCACCGCAGGTCTCACGACCGACTGTCTTGGGCAGGGCATCGCGAAGACGGATGCCGATGCGCCGGGCGTATCCGTCGTGAACCGCTTCTTTGCGAAGACCAGCGGCTCGACGGGCGAGCCCGAGCTGTACTGCGAAGGAACGGGGAAGGCGAGTTCGTCGCAGCCGCTTGTCGAAGGCGTCGAGCGCGTGCGCTTGCGGTATTGGCTTGCGGGCGCACTGTCTGCGACGGACGCGGCGCAGCTGTTGCCTGCGCAATGGGCGAGTGTCGTCGCCGTCGATGTGTGCGTGCTCGTTCGAGGCGCGCCGCAGACGTCACAGTCGCGCTATGTCGATTGCGATGGTGTGTCCGCGCTCAGTGCCGATGCGCGCGGGAGGCGGGCATTCTGGCGGCGCGTCGCGATACGCAACAACGAGGGGAATGCAGCGTGATCGCTTCGCCATGCAGGCATCGGCGACGGTTGCACCGGCATCCCCGCGACCGGGGCATTGCGCTGCCCGTCGTGCTGCTGATTGCCGCGATGATGCTCGCCACCTCGGCCGCGTGGTTCGAGCAATCGGTGGCTGGCGCACGAAACGCGGCAGGAATGGCCGACCATCTGATCGCGCTGCACGCAGCGGACTCGGCGCTGTCGGCGTGCGCGCGCAACGCCGTCAACGGTTCGCTCGCGGGCATGCCGGGCTTCGGCGGCGAGCCAGTCGGCTGGAAGTCGCAAACGATCTTCGAATCCAGTGCAGTCGCGCCGTTCGCATCGTGGCCGACCACCTTATCGTTTCGCGCGCCGCAATGCCTGATCGAACAGTGGCAACTGGCGAACCGTGCAGGCGCGCAAGCCTGGCTCATTACCGCGAGAGGTTATGGGCGCAAGGCGGATTCGCAGATGTGGCTGCAACTGGAGTTGGTGATCGAAGGCGGCACGATCGAAAAACACTGGCGGCGCATTGCGGCGCGCCCTTTTTGAGTGCTTATCCAGTCATGACTGTTGCAATGAAAACCCATCGTCGCGCTTTTTCGCTACTCGAGCTGATCGTCGCGCTGGCGATCGCGGCGACGCTTGCTGGCTTCGCGATCCCGTCATATCGCGGCCATATCGCGAAAGCGCACAGAACGGACGCAGCGTCCGCGCTCTATCGCGCGGCGCAGTTCGCGGAGTCTGCCGCCCATGTGGATGGCGCGCCATTGCCGTCCGGTCTCGATCAGGCGCCGCAGGGCGGGAGGGCCGTGTATCGGCTGCGTATTCTGTCTGCGGACGATTCGAACGGCGGCTATGCGCTGGAAGCTCAGCCTTTGGAGAACGGCCCGATGGCAGGCGATGCGTGCGGCACCTTCATACTCGATGCCACAGGCTCGAAGTCGAACAGAAGCGCCGCGAGCGCTGACCCCGACGATTGCTGGAGCGCGCGTTAGCCGATGAAGCGAGACAACGGGCGCGACCTGTCAAGGCGGGCTCATATCGGCGTCGCCAGATGCAGCCGTCGATGCTCCTGGCTTGCGCGATTCGCGCTTGACCTGCTGGTAGATGCGAAACGCTTCCCACGCGGCGAGGCCGACGCTGCCCCATTTGAGCGCGGGCTTCGCAGTGGCGAATACGGTGTTGCGGATCGGCTTGGCGAGCACCAGCGAGGCGATCGAACTGATCAGCGGGTATTCCTTGAGCAGTGCGCCGATCCCCGCCGACGCACCGTGCCGGCGTCCCCAAGGCATCGCGCCGGCGAAGCCCGGCACGATGAACTTGAGCCAGCTGAAATGCGTGACGGCGGTGCGCAGGTCGAGCGTCGCCTGCGCGAGTTCCATGCGCTCGACGTCCGCGCGCACGATCAGCAACTCCTTGCGCAACGCGCGCAGATGTGGCGCGCTCAAGTCTTTGGCGGTCGGTCGGCCGCTGCGGTATGCGTTCTCGGAATGGACCTGGCTCATGGTTGATCGATGGCAATGGACAGCGAAAAGAGCTGCGCTGCGTTCAGCGTTTGCGGAAAATCTCGCGGTCTTTCTCGAATTCGTTGAGCGTGGCTTCGAAGATCATCGGCGAGTTGTGCAAGCCGCTGCGCGCCCGCAACGCACAGCCGATCGCCGCGACGGCATAGACGATCGTGATGCCCGCCAGCGACTGCCACCGGTAAGTGTCCCAGAAGGCGATCGCGATCAGCGCAGTCAGTGCGATCAGCGCCATGGTTGCGAGCATCATGGCGGCCAGCCCCATGAACAGCACCATCAGCAGCCGGTCTTTTTCTTCGGCCAGCTCGATGCCGATCAGTTCGAGCCGCGTCTGCAGGATCGAAAAGAACGAACTGAGAATGCGCCGCAATGGCCCGCGGTCCCCGCTCTGCGTTTGTGTATCGATCATGGCTTCAGCGTGTTGCGCGCGAGGATGCGCGAAGAAGGTGCGGACAGGGCGCATGCGCCCGTCCGCCTGTCAGCGAAGCGCGCCGGCCGCTTGACCTTCCCGCGGCTGGCTGCTTCACGCGCGCTGTCACGCGCGTCGGTGCGTTACTTGCGATTGATCAGCAGGCCCACCAGCACGCCGACGCCAGCCGCAATGCCGATCGACGCCCACGGATGTTCGTGGACATAGTCGTCGGTGGCGCGAGCCGCCTTCTTGCCTTTCTCGACGACCACGACCTGCACGTCGGCTGCCTTTTCCTTCGCCTGCTTGAGACGCGAGAGCGCCGTCTCGCGCAGTTCAGAAGCGCGTTCGCCGGTGGCGCTCGCGGCCTGCTTCAGCAGATCTTCCGCGTCTGCGAGTACGGTTTTGATATCCGACATCAATCTCTCCTTGTTGACTTCCGACATTGACTGCTCCCTTCGTGCACGCTACGCGTGAATCGTAAACCAAAGAAACGGCCGCTGGCGAGCCAGTGGACCTTACGACTGACCGTGCGTCATGGGCTACGCGCGAAGCGCGCAATGCCCGAACGCCGTTGCATGAAGCGTTCCCGAACGTCGCGGGCGTTTCATATTGCCCGCTTCGGACCGTCCCGCTCAACGTGTTGCAGAACACGCCACCGTTTGATGGAGTTGATCTGTCCCGCTAAGTTTCGTACATCCGGAAGAAAATTACAAAACCTGATAAGCGTTGCAGCCAATGTTCGTTAGAAGTGCAGGTCCTGATCCCGTATGCTCTAATTTGTACCCCTCGTCCGGCTGGACGGGCAAATCATTCGAACAACTTCAAGGAGCTGCACTATGAGTCTACGTCTTGGCGACGTCGCACCCGATTTCGAGCAGGAGTCGAGCATTGGCCGCATCAGGTTCCACGAATGGCTCGGCGACAGCTGGGGCGTGCTGTTTTCGCACCCCGCCGACTTCACGCCCGTCTGCACGACCGAACTCGGCCTGACTGCGAAGCTCGCCAGCGAATTCGACAAGCGCGGCGTGAAGACGATTGCATTGTCCGTCGACAGCAAGGAATCGCACAGCGAGTGGATCAAGGACATCAACGAGACGCAGGCCGCGAGTGTCGGCTTTCCGATTCTCGCCGACGGCGACCGCAAGGTGTCGGAACTGTACGACATGATTCATCCGAACGCGAACGCTACGCTGACGGTCCGGTCGCTGTTCATCATCGATCCGCAGAAGAAGGTGCGTCTGATCATCACGTATCCCGCCAGCACGGGCCGCAACTTCGATGAAGTGCTGCGCGTGATCGACTCGCTGCAACTGACGGACAACTATCAGGTCGCCACGCCCGGCAACTGGAAGCATGGCGACGACGTCGTGATCGTGCCGTCGCTGAAGGACGAAGAAGAGATCAAGCGCAAGTTCCCGAAGGGCTACAAGGCGCTGCGTCCGTATCTGCGCATGACGCCGCAACCGAACAAGTAAGCGTCTGCTGCTTGCACGGCTCGAACAAAAAAGCCCGCGTTCGTTGAGAACGCGGGCTTTTTGCTGACTGCATTACCGAAGTTTCGCGGCGAATCGCCGGGCGTCAGAAGAACGCCTGAATGCCCGTCTGTGCGCGTCCGAGAATCAACGCGTGAATGTCATGCGTGCCTTCATAGGTGTTCACGACTTCCAGATTCACCAGATGCCGCGCGACGCCGAATTCGTCCGAGATGCCGTTGCCGCCCAGCATGTCGCGCGCCATCCGCGCGATGTCGAGCGACTTGCCGCACGAATTGCGCTTCATGATCGACGTGATTTCGACGGCGGCCGTGCCTTCGTCCTTCATGCGGCCCAGGCGCAGTACGCCTTGCAGGCCGAGCGTGATTTCCGTCTGCATGTCGGCGAGTTTCTTCTGGATCAGCTGGTTCGCGGCGAGCGGCCGGCCGAACTGCTTGCGATCGAGCGTGTACTGACGCGCGGTGTGCCAGCAGTCTTCCGCCGCGCCGAGCGCGCCCCATGCAATGCCGTAGCGCGCCGAATTCAGACAGGTGAACGGTCCGCGCAAGCCTTTTACGCCGGGCATCAGATTGTCTTCCGGCACGAACACTTCATCGAGAACGATCTCGCCCGTGATCGACGCACGCAGGCCCACCTTGCCGTGGATCGCAGGCGCGCTCAAACCCTTCCAGCCTTTCTCAAGGATGAAACCGCGAATCTCATCCTTGCCGTCCGTTTCGAGCTGCGCCCAGACGACGAATACGTCCGCGATCGGCGAATTCGTGATCCACATCTTCGAGCCGGACAGCGAATAGCCGCCGTCGACTTTCTTCGCCCGCGTGACCATGCTGCCCGGGTCGGAGCCATGATTCGGTTCGGTCAGGCCGAAGCAGCCGATCCACTCGCCCGTCGCGAGCTTCGGCAGATATTTGTCTTTTTGCGCGTCGGAGCCGAATTCGAAGATGGGGACCATCACGAGCGACGACTGCACCGACATCATCGACCGGTAGCCTGAATCCACGCGTTCCACCTCGCGCGCGATCAAGCCGTAGCTCACGTAGTTCAGACCGGGGCCGCCGTATTGCTCGGGAATGGTCGGGCCGAGCAGGCCGAGTTCGCCCATCTCGCGGAAGATCGTGGCGTCTGTTTTCTCGTTGCGGAACGCCTCGAGCACGCGCGGCGCGAGCTTGTCCTGCGCGTAGGCGTGCGCGGCGTCGCGCACCATGCGTTCTTCTTCCGTGAGCTGCTGGTTGAGGAGCAGCGGGTCTTCCCAATTGAACTGCGCGGCGGCTGCCATGACGTATCTCCTGGACCGATCAGCGCGGCGCACCGAAACGCCGCATGCTGATCTCGTGCTTGACTTGAGTTCCGCTCTGCGAAACAATGTTTTGCAAAACGACGACTGAGTTTAGCACCCGATGTCGAAACCTGCATCCATAACATCCCCAACGTCCGCGTCTGAGCGCATCGCCGATCCCGTCGACGAGCGCAAATTCGTCGTCGCGCTGGCTCGCGGGCTCGATCTCCTGCGCGCCTTCCGTCCGGGCGAGACGCTGCTGGGTAACCGCGACTTCGTCGAGCGCACGGGCTTGCCGAAGGCGACGGTGAACCGCCTCGCGTACACGCTAACGGTGCTCGGCTACCTGCGCTTCGACGAGGCGCTCGGCAAGTACGCGCTCGATGCCGGCGTGCTGTCGCTCGGTTTTGCGCTGCTGTCCGGCACCGACACGCTCGAACTCGCGCGTCCGCATATGCGCGACTTCGCGCGCGAGGTCGGCGCGGCCGTGTCGCTCGGTTGCCGGGACGGTCTGGACATGATCTATCTGGAGACGATTCGCAGCGAGACGGCGCTCACGCTCGGGCTCGCATCCGGGTCGAAGCTGTCGATGCTGACGAGCTCAATGGGCCGCGCATATCTGGCCGTGCAATCCGCCGACGCGCGCGCCGCGCTGCTCGCCGAACTGCAGCGGGCAGCGGGCGACGAAGGCGCGCAACTGGTGGTCCAGGCGCAAGCGGAGATCGACGCGTTCGCGACCGAGGGCTGCTGCTATTCGTTTCGCGACTGGCACGATGACGTCAATGCCGTGGCCGTGCCGTTCAGCGATCCGCGCGATGGGCGGCTGCTGGTGCTGAGCTGCAGCGGCCCGGCGTCGTCGATGCGGGAGCGCGTGTTTCGGGAACTGGTCGCGCCGCGTCTGAAAGCATTGGCGCGGCGTCTGGGGCCGGCCCCAGAGCGAGCTTAAGCCGCCCGGTTCGCGTGCACGACGAACAACGGCCCCTGCACGAATCGCACATCGTATTGCTGCAGCAGATCGAACTGCGCCTCAGTCGCCACGCGATTGAAGATCAACGGAATTTTTAGCCGATTCGCATAGCTGACCAGCGGCTTCACCATCGAATCGCGCAACGCCGAAGCGGCGTCCATCTTGATGAAGTCCAACCTCGCCATGTCCGACACGGACAGGATCTGCCCCGCGTTGGGCAGATTGCCGGCCACCTTGAATCCGTAGTGCTGATAACTCTTGGTCAGATAACCAAGAAACGTCTTATGCGCGACCGCCGCAGGCGGCAACTCGATCACGACTCGCGACGGATTCAACCCGAATGACATCAGCACAGCCGAGAAATGCCGGCCGTGGTCGTACCGCACGCTTTTCAGCAGCCGTTCGTGCACGCGCAGAAACAGCAGGCCGTGCCGCTGCGGGCCGAAGAAGTTGACGGCGTGCATCGCGCGCGACATCCGGTCGAGCGCGACCAGTTGCTGGTCGTCGGGCACGTGGTCGAACGGGTCGAAGCTGTCGAGCGGGGTGCCGTCGGCCAGTTGCGTGACGGCCTGGACCCCGAGTTCATCGCCGAAACGGTCCGCGCTATCCGGCGACGACGACAGTGACTGCGCGAGCGCATGCACCGAAATGTCGAAGATCGGCTCGTAGCTGCTGCCGAGTTCGACGTCGCCGTAAGTCGCGATGGCTTCGCCGCTGCGCGGGCCTGTGCCCATTCTCAGATGCTCGCCGAGAAACGGGTGAGTGGAAGCGCGTTCGACGAGTTCGGGAATGGTCAGCGGGATCATGAATACGTGGGTGGGGAGCGGACTTGGATCGCGGCCGGGCGCCGCACGCTTCGATGGTAGCAGCGGCAGCCGCTCTTTCATGCACCAAATACTGATATGGATTTCGCCATTCGTGTGGCGATCGATGCCTGATCGAGGGTTTACGTTAATTTCACTAATCAGAATCTGTTTTACTATGCGTAAATTCTTGCTCCAGCCTTTTTATCCCCGTTCCGCAGGAAGCGAAAGATGAGCGAACTCCACCGTTCTGCCGATGTGATCGAAGTCGAGCGCGCGCTGGCCGACGGCCACCGGCCGACGTTTCAGTTGATGCTGCTCGTGCTATGCGGGCTGTGCCTCGTGATCGACGGTTTCGATGCGCAAGCCATGGGTTACGTTGCGCCGAGCGTGATCGGCGAATGGCATGTATCGAAGGCGGCGCTCGGGCCGGTGTTCAGCGCAAGCCTGTTCGGCATGCTGCTGGGCGCGCTCGGGCTGTCCGTGCTGGCGGACCGGATCGGACGGCGCCCGGTGCTGATCGGCTCGACGTTCTTCTTCGCGCTGTCGATGCTCGCGACGCCGTTCGTCTCGACCATTCCCGCGTTGATCGCGCTGCGCTTCATCACGGGGCTGGGCCTCGGCTGCATCATGCCGAATGCGATGGCGCTGGTCGGCGAGTTCTCGACGCCCGCGCACCGCGTCAAGCGGATGATGCTGGTGTCGTGCGGTTTCACGCTCGGCGCGGCCATCGGCGGCTTCATCAGCGCGGCGCTGATTCCCGCGTACGGCTGGCGCGCGGTATTCTGGGTTGGCGGCGCGGTGCCGCTGGTGCTCGCCGTGGCGATGCTCGCCGCGCTGCCCGAATCGCTGCAATTTCTCGTGCTGAAGGGCCGCCATGAACGCGCGCGTCAGTGGCTGGCCAGGTTCGATCCGTCGCTCGGCGTCGGTCCTGCGACGCGCCTCGTCGTGCAGGAAAAGGCCGGCGGCGGCGCGCCCGTCGCCGAACTGTTCCGCGCGGGGCGTGCGCCCGTCACGCTGATCCTCTGGGGCATCAGCTTCATGAACCTGATCGATCTGTACTTCCTGTCGAACTGGCTGCCGACCGTGATGCGCGACGCAGGCTATTCGCCGTCCACAGCCGTCATCGTCGGCACCGTGCTGCAGACGGGCGGCGTGATCGGCACGCTGCTGCTCGGCTGGTTCATCGAACGTTTCGGCTTCGTGCGTGTGCTGTTCGCGTGCTTCGCGCTCGGCGCGGTGAGCGTCGGCGCGATCGGCACGGTGTCGCATGCACTCGCGTGGCTGCTGGCTGCCGTGTTCATAGGCGGCTTTTGCATCGTCGGCGGACAGCCGGCCGTCAATGCGCTCGCAGGACACTTCTATCCCACCACCCTGCGTTCGACGGGGATCGGCTGGAGCCTCGGCATTGGCCGGATCGGTTCGGTGATCGGGCCGCTCGTCGGCGGACAGCTGATTGCGCTGAACTGGAGCAACGCGCAGCTGTTTCACGCGGCCGCCTTGCCCGTGCTGGGTTCCGCGCTGCTGGTGCTGACGCTCGCCGCCGCCACGCGCCGGCGCGGCGGCCCGGCCAAAGCGCAGCCCGCTTGAGATTCATTGGAGACTTTGCATGGAATCATCCACACGACGCGAAATCCAGCCGGGCTATCAGTCCGGCTTCGCCAACGAATTCGCCACGGAAGCGTTGCCCGGCGCGCTGCCGCAGGGCCGCAACTCGCCGCAGCGCGCGCCTTATGGCCTGTACGCGGAGCAGCTGTCGGGCACCGCGTTCACCGCGCCGCGCGGCCATAACCGGCGCTCATGGCTGTATCGCATTCGTCCCGCTGCCGTGCATCAGCCGTTCACGGCACTGCCGTCGCACCGGCTCGTGGCGAATTTCGCCGACGTGCCGCCCACGCCGCCCAACCAGTTGCGCTGGGACCCGCTGCCGATGCCCGCCGAGCCGACCGATTTCATCGACGGCTGGGTGACTATGGCGGGCAACGGCGCGGCGGAAGCGATGAGCGGCTGCGCGATCCACGTGTACGCCGCCAACCAGTCGATGCAGGACCGCTACTTCTACAACGCCGACGGCGAGCTGCTGATCGTGCCGCAAGCCGGGCGTCTCGCCATCTTCACGGAGATGGGCAAGCTCGACGTCGAGCCCTTCGAAATTGCGGTGATTCCGCGCGGCGTGCGTTTTTCGGTGGCGCTGCCGGATGGAAAAGCCAGCGGCTACATTTGCGAAAACTTCGGCGCGCTGTTGCGCCTGCCCGACCTCGGTCCGATCGGCTCGAACGGTCTTGCGAATCCGCGCGATTTCCTCACGCCGCACGCCGCGTATGAAGACCGCGAAGGCGACTTCGAGCTGGTTGCGAAGCTGAACGGACATTTGTGGCGCGCGGACATCGGTCATTCGCCGCTCGACGTGGTCGCGTGGCACGGCAACTACGCGCCGTACAAATACGATCTTCGCCATTTCAATACGATCGGTTCGATCAGCTACGACCACCCGGACCCATCGATCTTCCTCGTGCTGCAATCGCAAAGCGACACGCCGGGCGTCGATTCGATCGACTTCGTGATCTTCCCGCCGCGCTGGCTGGCCGCCGAAGATACGTTCCGCCCGCCGTGGTTCCATCGCAATGTCGCGAGCGAGTACATGGGTCTCGTGCATGGCGCGTACGACGCGAAAGCAGAAGGTTTCGTGCCGGGCGGCGGGAGCCTGCACAACTGCATGTCGGGCCACGGCCCGGACGCCGAGACGTTCGAGAAGGCGTCGAATATCGACACCAGCAAGCCGATCAAGGTCGACAACACGATGGCCTTCATGTTCGAGACGCGCACGCTGCTCAAGCCGACCCGCTTCGCGCTCGAAACGGCGCAGCTTCAGGCGCATTACTACGAGTGCTGGCAAGGTCTCAAGAAACACTTCAATCCGGAGCAACGATGAACGCATCGAGCGATCTTCAGGCGACGCTCGACGCGTCGCGCAAAAGTTGGGTCGAATCGGCGAACGATCCGTCCTGCGATTTCCCGATCCAGAACCTGCCGTTCGGCATTTTCAGCGACGGGCTCAATGCGACGCGCCGCGCGGGCGTCGCGATCGGCAATTGCATCGTCGATCTGGCCGCGCTCGAAAGCGCGGGCTTGCTGACGGTCCAGTCGTCGGGCGCGGGTGACAGCGTGTTCGTGCGCGACGCGCTGAACGATTTCATCGCGTCAGGCCGCGACACCTGGCGCAGTGTGCGTATCCAGTTGAGCAGGCTGCTGTCGCGCGATCACGCGACGCTGCGCGACGACGCTGAACTGCGAAGCCGCGCACTGATCCGTCAGGCCGACGCGACGCTCCATATGCCCGTGCAGATTCCGGGCTATACGGACTTTTATTCGTCGAAGGAACACGCGACGAATGTCGGCTCGATGTTCCGCGATCCAAAGAACGCGTTGCTGCCGAACTGGCTGGAGATTCCGATCGGGTACAACGGACGCGCTTCGTCGGTGGTGGTGAGCGGCACGCCCGTGCGCCGCCCGAACGGCCAGTTGAAGCTGCCCGATCAGGAGCGCCCCGTGTTCGGTGCGTGCCGCAAGCTCGATATCGAACTGGAGACGGGTTTTATCGTCGGTCGCGGCAATGCGCTTGGCGACTCCATTCCGTGCGGGGAAGCGGAGGATCACATCTTCGGCATGGTGCTGCTGAACGACTGGAGCGCGCGCGATATCCAGCAATGGGAATACGTGCCGCTCGGCCCGTTCAACTCCAAGGGTTTCGCGACGACCATCTCGCCGTGGATCGTCACGCTCGACGCGCTCGAACCGTTCCGTGTCGCGCAGCCCGCGCAGGACCCGCAGCCGCTCGAGTATCTGCGCCACGCTGGCGAGCACGCCTTCGACATTTCGCTCGAAGTGCTGCTCAAACCGCAAGGCGCGAAAGAAGCAACGACCATCTCGCGCACGAATTTCCGCCACATGTACTGGACGATGGCGCAGCAACTCGCGCATCACACGGTGTCGGGCTGCAATACGCGGGTCGGCGATCTGATGGGTTCGGGCACGATCAGCGGCCCCACCGACGATTCGTTCGGCAGCCTGCTGGAGCTGACCTGGAACGGCAAGAATCCGCTGCAACTGAAGGAGGGCGGAACGCGCGGGTTCATCGAAGACGGCGACGAACTGACGCTCGCGGGATGGTGTCAGGGCGACGGGTATCGCGTCGGCTTCGGCAAGTGCGTCGGCGAGATTTTGCCGGCGCATCAGTAACGCTCTGACGGCACATCGCCTGTCCAATCCGCGCGTGGCGTCATGCCCGCGCGGATTTCTTGCGTTTTATGGAGCCGCGTTCACCACGCCGCGCCGCTTTTCCCACAACGCCGCCGCGAGAAACGCCAACGCGCTCGCGAGCACCACGCCGATCATCGCGTCGTTGCCGACGCTCTTCATCAGCGCGCCCGCAATCAGCGGCCCGCCAAAGCTGGCGATACTCCACGACGCGCCGACCAGCGAACTCGCCGACACCAGCGCTACGCCACGAAAGCGCTCGCCGCACGCAACGAGCGACAGCGTATAGATCGCGCCCGCCGCCGCGCCGAGCACATAGAGCAGCGGCCAGCACAGCCACGGCGACTGCACGGCCCACGGCAACAGCGGCAGCAGCACGACGACGAGCACGGCGCAGCCGATATGCACGCGTTCGCGCCCGAGCCGGTCCGCGAGCCAGCCGATGGGGAACTGCATGGTCGTGTCGCCGAGCAGCAGCGCGGAAGCGAACAGCACGGCCACTTCGCCCGGAATGCCGTGCGCCATCGCGAAGAGCGGCATCAGCGACAGCGCGATCGTGTCGAACAGCGCAAAAAAACCCGTGCCGATCACGAGCGCGGGCATTTGCGGCAACACGTGCCGCCAGCTGCCGTGCGGCTCGTGTTCGTCGGACGCGTGCGGCGCCGAACGGATCATCGACAGCACGGGCAGCGCAATCAGAAAGATCGCGCCGCAGATCAGAAAGCGCCAGTGATCGAACCGCGCGATCTGACTGACGAGCACGGGCCCCGCCATCTGGAACAGCGTGAAGTTGGTCGCGTAGATCGCGACGACTCGGCCGCGCGAGGCATCGTCGGCAAGCTGGTTGACCCATGCTTCGCCGATCGTGAAGAGCAGCATCAGCGCCGCGCCGCACAGCGCGCGCAGCACGGCCCAGACGAACAGATCGGCGGTGAGTTGCATCAGCGCCGTGGCGATCGCGACGATCAGCACCGAGCCGATGATCGCCTGGCGGCCGCCGCAGCGCGCCGCGAGCCAGCCGGCGATCGGCACGACGAGCAGGCCGCCGCCCGCCTGGGCGGCCGTCAGCAGGCCGACGACATCCGTGCCGTAGCCCGCTTGCGTCAGCGCGAGGGCGGTGAGGGGAAGTGTTGCGCCGCTGCCGAGGCCGACCACGGCCACGCTCAGGATCAGCGCGAGGAAATCACGGGAGAAGACGACTTTCATATCGGGCGAGATGCTACACCGCCCGCAAGTCACGCGCACCTTGTGATGGCAAGGTGCACGCTGCGGATATACCGGGTGGCGCGCTCAGCCCGCCACGGGCAAGCGCCGGTCGAGCGACACCGACCACCACGTCAGCGCGACCGCGGCCGCCGCCGTCGCGACGCCGACCCACGGCAGCGACGTGAGCGGCGCGCCCGCGCCGATCGCCATGCCGCCGAGCCACGCGCCCGTCGCATTGCCGAGGTTGAAGGCGCCCTGATTCAGCGTCGAAGCGAGGTTCGGCGCGCTGCTTGCGCGGTCGACGATCAGCATCTGCAGCGGCGGCACGATCGCGAACGCGAGGACGCCCCACAGGAAAATGGTCAGCATGGCGGGGATTTCGCTGTGCATCGTCATCGCGAAGACGGACAGGATGGCGACGATGGCCAGCAGAAACGACAGCAGCGATTGCACCGGGCGCCAGTCGGCGAGCTTGCCGCCGATCGTGCTGCCGACCGTCAGCCCCAGACCGAACAGCAGCAGCACCATCGTCACCGCGTGAGGCGTGAAGCCCGTCACATCTTCGAGGATCGGCGTGATGTAGGTGAAGGTCGAGAACAGGCTCGCCGATGCCAGCACGCTGGTGCCGAGCACCATCAGCACCTGCGGGTTCTTCAGCACGGTGAATTCGTGGACGAGGCTTGCCTTCTGCATCTCGATCTTCGACGGCAGGCAGACCGCCAGCGCGATGGCCGCGATCACGCCGATGCCCGTGACGGCCCAGAAGGTGGCGCGCCAGCCGACGGCCTGGCCGAGCGCCGTGCCGAGCGGCACGCCGAGCACGTTGGCGAGCGTGAGGCCCGTGAACATCAGCGCGATGGCCTGCGCGCGGCGGTTCGGCGCCACCAGGCCGGCCGCGACGACCGAGCCGATGCCGAAGAACGCGCCGTGACAGAACGCCGTGACGATGCGCGCGCCCATCAGCACCGCGTAGCCCGGCGCGATCGCGCACAGCAGATTGCCGAGAATGAAGATGCCGATCAGGCTCATCAGCGCTTTCTTGCGCGGCATGTTGGCAACGGCGATCGCGACGATCGGCGCGCCGATCGTCACGCCGAGCGCATACGCCGACACGAGCATGCCCGCCGCCGGAATCGACACGCTCAGATCGCGCGCGACATCGGGCAGCAACCCCATGATGACGAACTCGGTGGTACCGATTCCGAACGCGGCAACGGCAAGAGCAAGCAGGGGCAAAGGCATGATGGGACTTTCAGGGGAGGATCGCGGCGGCGGACGGGAAGGCCGTTCGCGTTGCCGTCGCGCGTATTCGGGGCGAGTGCGCGTGCGCCGGCAAAGGGTAAATCAGTAGGGGATTGTACCTAAGCCATTACAGCCGTGCGGTCTGCTTCGCGCACTGTTGTATTTCGTCGATTGCGATGTGATTGCGTAGCGAAAAACCCCCTATTTCAAGGGACTTTTTTATCGAGCCCGGCGCCGTGACGGCCTGCGCCCGCGGCGAACGCGGCCGCTCCCGCCACGCCTTGCGAGAACACCGCCGCATAGCCGCCCGCGCCTTCGCGGCGCAGCGCTTCGGGCAGATCGTCGAGCGGCGAGTTTTCATAGACTGAGCGGCGGTCCGCCAGCAGCGCCGCCTGCGGGAACGCGGCCAGTTCGGCGGCGAGCTGCTCGGCGGCGGCGCGCGCGGCGCCCTTCGGCACGACGCGGTTGGCCAGGCCGAACGCCAGCGCTTCGTCGGCGGTGACGGCGCGGCCCGTGAGGATCAGATCGAGCGCGCGCGACTGGCCGATCAGACGCGGCAGGCGGATTGTCCCGCCATCGATCAGCGGAATGCCGACGCGCCGGCAGAACACGCCCAGCACGGCGTCCGCTTCGACTACGCGCAGATCGCACATCGCCGCGAGTTCCAGGCCGCCCGCCACCGCATGGCCGGCAATCGCCGCGATGACGGGCTTGGTGAACGTCATGCGGGTCGGTCCCATCGGACCGGGGCCGCGGCCGTCGGCGTGCAATTCGTTGCGCCGTCGGTCGTCTTGGAGAGCAGTGAGATCCGCTCCGGCGCAGAACGTGCCGCCGGCGCCCATCAGCACGGCGGCGCGCCACGCGTCGTTGGCCTCGAAGCGGCGGAACGCGGCGGCGAGGGCTTCCGCGGTCGGACGGTCGATGGCGTTGCGGCGCGCGGGGCGGTCGATGACGATCGTTGCGACGGCATCAACCGGGAGCGCAACTTGCTGTTTCTGTGCAGTTGGGTTTTTTTGTGCAGTTTCGATGCGCACGAATTCGCCGAACTGTTCGATAGCCATCGTTCGCTCCGTTTTGCGCTGCACTGCGAGATCCAGACTGGATGAAGAGCGCCGAAAAAAGCACGGTTGCACGCGTGCCGACACCCTAAAGAACTGCGCAAAACGACCGCTAAACCGGAAGCAAAAGCCTGCGCGACGATGCGTGGCGCACGGGCAGCGATGCAGCGCGAATCGCTTGCCGCCAAGTCACGTGGTTTTAACAATCGACTCGTAGCTTAGGCGAATTTTGAACAGCCAGGGCGCGCGCACGCACCGGCGCATGGAGTCGCCCTATGTCCACACTGATGCAATTACCGACCCCGTCTCCCGCGGCATCGCCGTCGTCCGGCAGCGAGCCCGTCTGGATCGTGCCGCTGCACGAGCATCCGCCGTATGGTCACGTGCGCCTGAAGCGCGTTTTCACGACGGACGGCACGCGCCATCAGGTGGTGCTCGTCGATGCGCGCAAGCTCATTGCCTGCGCCGACCGCGACGACACGGATTACGTGCTGCCGCCCGTGCAGGAATGGCACCCCGGGAAGTTGCGCGGTATCCGCGAATTTCTCGAGCCATCGAATGCGCGCATTCCGCAGATGCCTTACGTGACGATCTCGACGCGCCGGGCGCCGGGACTGCTCGGCTGGCTCAGGCTGGAGCATGAAGGTGTGGTTGCGTTTCGCAACGGGCAGCATCGTGCGCGGTATCTGATGGCGGCGGGCGCCGTGTGGTTTCCAGTGGAAGTGCATGAGCGGGAGGCCGCAATGCTGCGGCAATATTGTGGTGCTTCGGATGATGCGCGTGTGGCGTTGCGGCCGACTTCTGATGGTAGTGGCGGCGGTGCGCCGCGGGCTTGAGGGTTTGGTTTTGGTTTTGGTTTGCGACGCTGGGTGGCCTGTTTTGTGTTTTCACCGGCATGCGCGTTGGCCATGTGCGCTTTACGCGTTGTTGGTCGGGGTTTTGGGCTTTGCGGCTGGCATCCGCGATTTGCTTTTGCTTTCGCTGGCATCCGCGATGCGTTATCTAGCTTCACGCGTCGCCCCTGTGCGGGGCGGCACCTACTTTTCTTTGC
>NZ_JAGUUD010000130.1:0-20085 GCF_020177535.1 Paraburkholderia sp. XV
TCTTTCTTCGGTGTTCATCTCGAACACGAATCACGAAGAGAATCAGCCTGCGCATCTGACGCTGAAAGACCCGTCGGTGCCGGTGAAGGTCAACCTGCAGACCTACGCGGGCCCCGAAAGCCGCTACTGCCCCGCCGCCGTCTACGAGTTCGTGAAGAACGACGACGGCAGCGAGCGGCTCGTCATCAACGCGCAAAACTGCGTCCACTGCAAGACCTGCGATATCAAGGACCCGACGCAGAACATCGTCTGGGTGACGCCCGAAGGCGGCGGCGGTCCGAACTATCCGAACATGTGACGCAAATCGCGTCGTCCGCAGAACAAAACGCCGCTCGATGAGCGGCGTTTTCGCATGACGATGCGGGAATTTTCCGGCTCACTGGGCCAGCGCTTCAAGCCGACCACGCACGCGCTCCAGCACGGCCGCCCACGCACCGGTTGACGGCTGGCGAAACAGCTCGACGGTCTGATACCACGGCGTGCGTTCCGTCTCCTCCCCCCAAAACCATGCGGACACGTGATCGAGCATCAGCCACGTGGGCACGCCGAGCGCGCCCGCCAGATGCGCGGGTCCGCTGTCGATGGTGATAAGCGCGTCGAGATTGACCAGCAGCGCGGCGACGTCGTCGAAGCCGGCCGTGAACTGCGGCGTCAGATCGACGATATCGATGCCTTGCGCGCGCCATTGCCCGACCGTCTGCTCGCGCCCCGGCGAAATCGCGAAGAACGTCACGCCCGGCACATCCAGAATCCGCGCGATCTCATCAGCCGGCACCGAGCGCCGCCTGTCGCGGATGTGATCGGGATTGCCGTTCCAGACAAGGCCTACCTTGCGATTCTCCGCCGTCGTGGCGTCGGCGACGCGCTCACGCCACGCATCGGCACGCGCGGGATCGGCGCTGAGATATGGCCGCCCCCACACCGACGGATCGTTGATGCCCAGACGCAGCGGCAGACTCATCAACCCGCAATGGAAGTCGGGCTTCGTGTCGAGGCTCGTTTCGATCTTGATGCCGTCCGGCAGCATGCGCTCGAACAGCGGCTGCATCGGCCCCGCGTAACCAAAAATCACGCGGCCGCCTTCACGTTGCGCACGCTCGGCGAGGAGCGGCAGAAAGCGCACCGACCACAGGCAGTCGCCGTTGCCCTGCTCGCCATAGACGACGAGCGTCTTCCCCGCCAGCGACTCGCCCCGCCAGTTCGGACTGATGGCGGAGAGGGCCGCCCGCGCAGCGTTCGAATCATGTGCGAAAGCGATGCGCGCTTCGTAGTCGAGCCAGCCTTGCGCGTAATGCCCCGCGCGCACTTCCAGTTCCGACAGATCGAACAGCGCGTGCGCGTTGTTCGGCGTCAACTCAAGCACGCGACGCAGCAGCGCTTCCGCTTCGCTAAAGCGGCCCTGCTCCTTGATGCACAACGCGAGTTTGTGCAAGACGATGTGATTGCCGGGGGCCGCGCGCGCCGCTTCATGCAGCAGACGCTGCGCTTCGGTGAAATCGTCACGTTCCTGGACGGCGGCTGCGCGCCAGACGAGCGCGTTCGCATCGTTGGCATCGCGCGCCAGCAACAGTGCGGTGGACGATTCGACGAGCGCCCAGTCGCGCAGGATGAAGGCTGTCTGCGCGATGTCGTGCAACAGCCTGGCGTCGCAATTCGCGTCCAGCCGGTGAGCCCGCATCAGCGCGTCCACGGCTTCGCGCAGCTGCGCCTTGTCGCCGTTTGCACGTTCGAGGAGCGCGTTGCCGAGCGCCAGCCAGTCGGTCGCGACGGCGTCGGGCAAGGCCGTGCGCGCGCGCAGCGGCGCGAGCGGATTGGCGGCGGTGGAATCGGAAGTGTTCATGTTGACCGCCCCGTCGGGAACCGGCGACTCTGCCGAATGGCGTACGACGCTGCGTCAGACGCGCATGCCAGATTACGGCGCGCTGGCCGCGATCTTCGGCGTGTCGACGGCGACGTCGCCGCATTGCGCACGGTTGCGCAGCGCGTGGTCGATCAGCACCAGCGCGAGCATCGCCTCGGCAATCGGCGTCGCGCGAATGCCGACGCACGGATCGTGTCGCCCGAACGTTTCGACGATGGCGGGCTGGCCGTTCTTGTCGATCGACCGGCGCGGCGTGCGGATGCTCGACGTCGGCTTGATGGCGATCGACACGGTGATGTCCTGTCCCGTCGAAATGCCGCCGAGCACGCCGCCCGCATGATTGCCGACGAAGCCTTCCGGCGTCAGTTCGTCGCCATGCACGGAGCCGCGCTGCCGCACGCTTTCGAAGCCCGCGCCGATCTCGACGCCCTTCACCGCGTTGATACCCATCATTGCGTGCGCGATGTCGGCGTCGAGGCGGTCGAACAACGGCTCGCCAAGGCCGACAGGCACACCCGACGCCACCACGTTGATGCGCGCGCCGATCGAATCGCCGTCCTTGCGCAGTTCGTCCATATACGTTTCGAGCTGCGGCACGATATCCGCATTCGGCACGAAGAACGGATTTTCGCGCACGTATTGCCAGTCGACGAACGGCACGTCGATTTCGCCGAGCGCCGCCATATAGCCGCGAATCTCGGCGCCGAACTTCTCGCGCAGCCATTTCTTCGCGACCGCCCCCGCCGCCACTGTCGGCGCCGTCAGACGCGCCGACGAGCGGCCGCCGCCCCGATGGTCGCGAATGCCGTACTTCTGCCAGTAGGTGTAGTCGGCGTGGCCCGGGCGGAACGTTTCGACGATGTTGCCGTAGTCCTTGCTGCGCTGGTCCGTGTTGCGGATCAGCAGCGCAATGGGCGCGCCCGTCGTTTTGCCCTCGAAGACGCCCGAGAGAATCTCGACCTTGTCTTCTTCCTGGCGCTGCGTCACATGGCGCGACGTGCCGGGCCGGCGGCGGTCGAGTTCGAACTGGATGTCGGCTTCGACGAGCGACATGCCCGGCGGGCAGCCGTCGATCACACAGCCAATGGCCGGGCCGTGCGATTCGCCAAAGGTCGTGACGGTGAAGAGCGTACCGAGGGTATTGCCGGACATGAGCGTCGTCCAAAGAGATGCGGGGAGACCGTCATTATGCCAGCCCGGCCGCGCTGGCGTGGCACGCGGCGGCCCGGCTAGCTGTTATAGGACAAATGGACGAAGGGTTGCGCCTTCCGCTGGACGGTTCAGGTGCACAGTCTCACTTGCGCGCGCCGCGCAGCTCGGTGACGACCTGCTGCAACCGTTCCGGCGTCGCGTGCGCCGGTTCGAGCGGCTCGCCCACGGCCAGCGTCAGGCGGCTCATCACGCCCTTCTGCAGCGGCCGGGGAAAGCGCGCATCGGTGCTGCGCGACCAGAAACTGCCCCATAGCCCGCGCAGCGCCATCGGTACGACGGGCACGGCCTTGCGCCGCAGAATTTCCGCCACGCCATGGCGGAACGGATTCATCTCGCCGGTTCGTGTCAGCTTCCCTTCGGGAAAAATACAGACGAGATCGCCGTCATCCAGTGCTTTCGCGCAGGCCTCATAGGCACGTTTCAGCATTTCCGGGTCCTCATGGGCGGGGGCGATCGGAATCGCCTTAGCGTGTCTGAAGAGCCAGCCGACAAGCGGCGTTCGGAAGATCCGGTGATCCATCACGAAGCGGATCGGCCGCGGACTTTCTGCCATGATGACAATGGCGTCGACATAGCTCACGTGATTGCACACCAGCACGGCCGCGCCCTCTTCGGGGATGCGCTCCGCGTGCACGAGGCGAATCCGGTAGAACGTGTGCACCATCAGCCACGCAAAGAAGCGCAGCAGGAACTCGGGCACGAGCGAATAGATATAGATCGCGACGACCACGTTGAGCAGCGCCGTCACGAGGAACAACCCCGGAATGCCGACGCCCGCCGACGTCAGCGCGACAGCCATCAGCGCCGACACGATCATGAACAGCGAGTTAAGGATATTGTTCGCCGCGATGATCCGCGCGCGGTGGCTCGGCTGGCTGCGGCTCTGGATCAGCGCGTAGAGCGGCACGCTGTAGAAGCCGCCGAACATCGCCAGCAGGAACAGATCGGCAAGCACGCGCCAGTGCGCGGGCAATGCGATGAATTCGCCGACCGTCAGCAGATGCGTGACGCCCGGCAGCGCGTGGCTTGCGAAGAACAGGTCGATCGCGAACACGCTGATGCCGATCGAGCCGAGCGGCACGAGCCCGATTTCGATGCGTTTCTTCGACAGCCGCTCGCACAGCAGCGACCCGGTGCCGATACCGATCGAAAAGGTTGCGAGCAGGACGGTCACGACATCGGGATTGGCGGACAGCACGTCCTTCGCGAACCGGAAAAACGACGACAGGAACGTCGCGCCGACGAACCACAGCCAGGAAATTCCAAGCAGACTCAAAAACACCGTCCGGTTCTGACGCGCCAGTTTCAGATTGCGCCAGGTCTCGCTGATCGGATTCCAGTTGATGCGCAGGTCCGGTTGAGAGGGCATCGAAGGCGGCACGAAACCCGACGCGACGCGTCCAATCAGCGCAATCGCCACGCAGCCGAATGCGAGAATCGCCGCACCATGCGCCTCCGAGCCCGCGGCCGCGCCGCCGAGGATCGTGCCGAACAGAATCGCGACGAAGGTGCCCATCTCGACCATGCCGTTGCCGCCGACCAGTTCCGACTTGTCGAGATGCTGCGGCAGGTAAGCGTATTTGACGGGGCCGAATACCGTCGAATGGACGCCCATCAGGAACGTGCAGAGATAAAGCAGCACGGCGTTGTGCAGCCAGAAGCCCGCGCCGCCCACCAGCATGACGCCGATCTCGAACGTCTTTACGAAGCGCGTGAGCATCGCCTTGTCGTACTTGTCGGCGATCTGACCCGAGGTCGCCGAGAACAGGACGAACGGCAGAATGAAGATCGCGGAAATCAGAAAGGCGGCGGTATCCGCATTGACGCCTGAGAAACGCGCGGCCTGATACGTGACGAGCGACGTGAAGCCGATCTTGAACACGTTGTCGTTCATCGCGCCGAGGAATTGCGTCCAGAAGAACGGCGCGAAGCGGCGCTCGCGCAACAGCCGGAATTGTGAACCGTGCTCACGCGCGGCGCGCCTTTGCTGTTGGGCGGTGGACAACGGACGATCGTTCATTGCGTGACGGATAGAGGGCGGTTTCTGCCCGGATTCACAACCCGCTTTGCGGAACTGGCGGACACAAAAAAAGCGCACGCTGATCGCGCGCGCATCGAGGATAGTTCAGTCATGCGACAGCGGCATGCCGGCAGGCCTCATCACCAAACCGGGCCGGCATCGAGCCCGGCTCAGCGCGACGGCTGCTCCGGTTGCGGCTCGTCTTCCGCGGGCCAGTCGCGGATATAGGCCTTCAGCATCCGGTTCTCGAAGCCCTGCTCTTCGACGACGGCCTTCGCGACGTCGTAGAACGAAATCACGCCCATCAGCTTGCGGCTTTCCATGACGGGCAGATAACGCACGTGATGTTCGAGCATCATGCGGCGAACTTCGTTGACGTCCGTTTCGGGCGTGCAGGTGAGCGGGTGATCGTCCATGATCTTGCGGATCGTGCTGCCGCCGACGCTGCCGCCATTGCGGCTCAGGACGAGAATGATCTCGCGGAACGTCAGCATGCCGACCAGATCGCCGTACTCCATCACGACGAGCGAGCCGATATCGTGCTCGGCCATCGTATTGACGGCTTCGTTAAGCGGGCTATCCGGCGTGACGGTAAAAAGGGTGTTGCCCTTGAGCTTGAGAATGTCGCTGACGCGCATGATTTGTCTCCTGATTAAGCCTTCTGAAGCAAAAAAAGGCTTCACTGACTTTCGATCGTAGCGGAAAGGTCCACAAAAAGAAAGCGCACAACCACCGCCGGGAGCGCGCCGGCGAACGCCCGGCAGGCGGCGCTCGCGGACCTGCCGGCGGCCGCGGCGGGCGCACCGGTCGGCCGGTTTGCGGCAATCCCGCACACCTTTCCCTACAGACGTCATACGGGCGATAACCGAGTGGTTCGCGCGCGGCACGATGATACGATGGCCCCCACTCTCACCTTCGCCGGGCTGTCGAGGTCCGGCCGTCCACGATGTCCGCCAACCGTTTCGACACGCTTGCGCTGCACGCGGGCGCCGCCCCCGACCCCGCGACGGGCGCGCGCGCGACACCCATCTACCAGACCACGTCGTTCACGTTCCGCGACTCCGACCACGCCGCCGCGCTCTTCAACATGGAGCGCGCGGGCCATGTTTACTCGCGCATCTCGAACCCGACCGTCGCCGTGTTCGAAGAGCGCGTGGCCGCGCTCGAGAACGGCGCGGGCGCGATCGGCACGGCGAGCGGCCAGGCCGCGCTGCACCTCGCGATCGCAACGCTGATGGGCGCGGGCTCGCACATCGTCGCCTCGAGTGCACTCTACGGCGGCTCGCACAACCTGCTCAACTACACGCTGCGCCGCTTCGGCATAGAAACGACGTTCGTGAAGCCGGGCGACATCGACGCGTGGCGCGCCGCGCTGCGGCCGAACACGAGGCTGCTGTTCGGCGAAACGCTCGGCAACCCGGGCCTCGACGTGCTCGATATTTCCACGGTCGCACAGATCGCGCACGAGCATCGCGTGCCTTTGCTGGTCGATTCGACCTTCACGACGCCGTACCTGCTCAAGCCGTTCGACCACGGCGCGGATTTCGTCTACCACTCTGCGACCAAGTTCCTCGGCGGCCACGGCACGACGATCGGCGGCGTGCTCGTCGACGGCGGCACGTTCGACTTCGACGCGTCCGGGCGCTTCCCGGAATTCACCGAGCCGTACGAAGGCTTTCACGGCATGGTGTTCGCCGAGGAAAGCACCGTCGCGCCGTTCCTGCTGCGCGCCCGCCGCGAAGGGTTGCGCGACTTCGGCGCATGCCTGCATCCACAAGCGGCGTGGCAACTGCTGCAAGGGATCGAAACGCTGCCGCTGCGCATGGAACGCCACGTCGCGAACACGCGCAAGGTGGTCGAATTCCTCGCCGCCCATGCCGCCGTCGAATCCGTCGCCTATCCCGAACTGCCGACCCACCCGGATCACGCGCTCGCGCAGCGCCTGCTGCCGCGCGGCGCGGGCGCCGTGTTCAGCTTCGATCTACGCGGCGACCGCGCCGCTGGCCGCGCGTTCATCGAAGCGCTGTCGCTGTTCTCGCATCTTGCGAACGTCGGCGACGCCCGCTCGCTGGTCATTCATCCCGCGTCGACGACGCACTTCCGCATGGACGCCGCCGCGCTAGCCGCCGCGGGCATAACGGAAGGCACGATACGTCTTTCGATCGGCCTCGAAGACCCCGACGACCTGATCGACGATCTCAAGCGCGCGCTCAAGGCCGCGCAGAAATCCGCGGGCGGCGCTGCGCAACAGGCCGCCTCGACAGCCGGCCGTCCGGCGCGCAAGGAGTCCGCATGATCGTCGACGTCAACGGCAAACCGGCTTATGTCTACACGGGCGGCAAGACATTCGACGCCGCCCTGCCCACCGCCGTCTTCATTCATGGCGCCGAGCACGATCACAGCGTCTGGGCGCTGCAAACGCGCTATTTCGCGCATCACGGTTTCGGCGTGCTGGCCGTCGACCTGCCCGGCCACCATCGCAGCGCCGGCCCGGCGCTGACCAGCATCGCCGGGATGGCCGACTGGCTCGCCGCGTTGCTCGACGCAATGGGCGTGGCGCGTGCGTTCGTCGCCGGGCACAGCATGGGCTCGCTCGTCGCACTCGACTTCGCGGCCCGCTATGCGTCACGCGCGACGCATCTGGCGCTCGTCGCGACGGCCGTGCCGATGGCTGTCTCCGACGCGCTGCTCGACGCGGCGCGCGAACGCGAGCCGGAAGCCATCGACATGGTCAACCAATGGTCGCATTCGACCCTCGCCGCGAAACCCTCCTGCCCTGCGCCCGGCTTCTGGCTGCACGGCATGAACCAGCGGCTGATGGAGCGCGTCTCGGCGACGGGCGAACCCCGACTGTTTCACACCGACTTCAGCGCCTGCAACGCGTACACGGACGGCCTCGCGCGCGCCACGCAGGTGAGCTGCCCCACGCGCCTGATTGTCGGCAGGCGCGACATGATGACGCCGCCGCGCGCCGCCAAAGCCCTCGCCGACGCGCTGCGCGGCGCGAACGTGCCCGTCGACACGATCACGCTCGACGCCGGCCACGCGCTGATGTCCGAGCAGCCCGACGCGACGCTCGATGCGCTTTACGCGTTTGCGACGGCCCGCGTTCCTGGCCGCTGAAGAAACGTCACATTAACCGCCCCGAAGCGCGCGCAACATATGCCGAATGGCCAGGTTGCACGCGTCTGACGATAGCAGCACAATGAATCCATGCCTGAGCGGATTGGACAGCGCGGCGGCGCTCACGCAGGCAGGCAATGGAGGCGAACATGAGCCATCAGACAACGCACGACGAGCACTTCGCCAGCTTCGCGGCGTTCTATCCGTACTATCTGACCGAGCATCGCAACACGGTTTCGCGGCGGCTGCATTTCGTCGGATCGCTGGGCGTGATCGGCTTCGTCGCGATGGCGCTCGCAACGGGTGACTGGCTATGGCTGCCAGCCGCCGTGATATGCGGGTATGGGTTTGCGTGGGTCGGCCATTTCTTCTTCGAGAAGAACCGGCCGGCGACGTTCCGACATCCCATTTACAGCCTGATGGGCGACTGGGTGATGTTCAAGGACATCTGCACGGGGCGCATTCCGCTGTAGCGGCGAGCGGCGAGCGGAGCAACGCGCAACGTGGCTCGGGCGTCACCACGCGCGAGCGCCCGGGCGCTCAAGCCGTTTGTCGGGGCAGCGCAGCCGCGTCGCCCACTCCCGCGTGATCCGCTTGCCCGGCGCCGCGTGATGCAGCGCGCGCCGCCAGCAAGGTCGAGAGGCTCACCTTGAGCGCGTCGTTATCGAGCGCGGCAAGCAGCATGGCGCTATCCACGCGCGTCGAATCGAGATTCAGCTGATACGCGAGTTCCGCGCGGTCGATCACGAACTGGTCGAATAGCCGCTCCACGGTGATCTGGCTCGGGTTCGCGATCAGCAGAAAGCGCGGGCGCTGGCCGTTTTCGTCGAGTTGCACGATCCAGTCGATCGCTTCTAGCCGCTGCAACAGGCGCACCGTCGTTTCCATATCGCGGCGCAGTGCGCGCGCCAGTTCCGGCACCGTGTAGCCGTGTGTGCCTGCATCGCGCGCTTCGGCGAGCCGCGCGAGCAATTCGAGCGAGTCGAGCAGATCGCTGCCCGGAAAATCGGGACGGTGGAATTGCCCGGTGCGGATCGCCGGCAGCGCCGACGCGATCATCGCGCCCGCGAGGGTGATGAACCAGCTCAGGTACATCCACAGGAGAAAGAGCGGCACGACGGCGAACGCGCCATACACGGCCGTATAGGTCGGAATGCGCCGGATGTAGAAACCGAAGCCGCGCTTGGCGAGTTCGAACGCGATGGCGGCCGTCACACCGCCTACGATGGCATCGCGCCATTCCACCCGGCAGTTCGGCACGAACACGTACATCAGCGTGAACGCGAGCACCGTCAGCGGCAACGCAGCGCCCGCCAGCGCCCATTCGATCAGCGGCGTGATGCGCTGCGCAGCCGTGTAAGTCATGGACTGCGTGAACAGATAGGAAGAGATCGACAGGCTCACGCCGATCAGAATCGGCCCGAGCGTCAGGATCGACCAGTAGACCAGCACGCGCTGCGCGAACGGGCGCGCCTTGCGCACGCGCCAGATCACGTTGAACGCGGATTCGATCGTCATCATCGTCATCACGGACGTGACGAACAAAATGATCATGCCGACCGTGGTCAGCCCCTTCGCCTTCGATGCGAACTGATTCAGGTATTTGAAGATCTGGCTGCTGACCTGGTCGGGCATCAGATGGTCGGCGAGAAAGGTCTGCAGCGACATCTGGAATTGCGCGAAGATCGGAAACGCGGTGAACAGCGCAAACGCGACCGTCGCGAGCGGCACCAGCGAAAGCATCGTCGTGAAGGTGAGACTGCCCGCCACCTGAGGAATGCGATCCTCGCCGCTGCGCTTCGCGGCAAACTCCGCGAGGCGCTTGAGCGCGTCGAGATCGAGACGCAACCTGGACAACAAACCGACCTCCTCCACTTCAATGCACGCGCCGGCATCGGGCGCGTCGCCAATCTCGCGGCACCGCCAGCGAACCCACCCCTATAATACCCGTTCACTGCCAATGCCTATGAAAGACATCCTCGTGCTTTACTACAGCCGGCACGGCGCCACGCGCGAACTCGCGCTGGCCATCGCGCACGGCGTCGACAGCGTTTCAGGCATGCAAGCGCGTGTGCGCACGGTGCCACCCGTTTCGACGGTTTGCGAAGCCACGCAACCCGACATTCCCGCAGAAGGCCCGCCGTACGTGGAACTGCGCGATCTCGAAGAGTGCGCGGGCCTCGCGCTCGGCTCGCCGACCCGCTTCGGCAACATGGCCGCGCCGCTCAAGTACTTCCTCGACGGCACGACGCCCCAGTGGCTGTCGGGCGCGCTCGCCGGGAAGCCGGCCTGCGTGTTCACGTCGACGGGCAGCCTGCACGGCGGCCAGGAAACGACGCTGCTGTCCATGATGCTGCCGCTCCTGCATCACGGCATGCTGATCCTCGGCATTCCTTACACCGAAACCACGCTCACCACGACGCAAACAGGCGGCACGCCGTATGGCGCGTCCCACTTCGCGCGTGCGGACTCGGCGGGCCACGGCATTTCCGCCGACGAGAAAACGCTCGCCGTTGCGCTTGGCGCGCGGATTGCGCGCACGGCGGCGTCGATGAGCGAGCGCCCATGAATCCAGCGCGCGACGCATCGGCCCGTGACAGCGCGCAAGGCAACCGCGCCGCCGCAACGGGCGCGCTGGTTGCGCTCGTTGCTCTGATTGCGCTGTGCGTCGCGTGGGAATGGTGGCTCGCGCCGTTACGCGCGGGCGGCTCGCTGTTCGTGCTCAAGGCCGCGCCGCTGCTGCTCGCGCTGCCCGGCGTGTGGCGCAAGCGCCTCTATACGCTGCAATGGGCGTCGATGCTGAGCCTGCTGTATCTGATGGAAGGCATCGTGCGCGGCATGTCGGATCGCGGCCCGAGCGCCCGGCTCGGCTGGTGCGAGGCGGTCCTCGCCGCCGCGTTCTTCGTCAGCGCGCTCGTCTATGTCGCGCCGTTCAAGCGTGCAGCGAAGCGCCGTGCGCGCAGCGAAAGCGGCGCAGCCAGCGGCCCCGTCTGATCGACAGGCGCAGCGCGGCCACAGCCCCGGCCGCGCTGCGCATCCCATGCATCGCAACCTGCGTCAACCGTCAGCGTCGAATCAACCACGCACCATTCGAACACGCCCTACCCGCTCTGACCGACCATTCATGAACTCCGCCGCTTCATCGAACTTCATCGCCGCGTGCGTCGACGCGATCGGCGCCGCGCACGTCCTTACCGATCCGCACGACACCACGCCCTACCTCACCGACTGGCGCCGCCGCTACACAGGCAGCGCATGCGCGGTGCTATGCCCGTCGACGGCTGAAGAAGTCGCCGCGATCGTGCGGCTTGCGAACCAACATCGTGTCTCGATCGTGCCGCAAGGCGGCAATACAGGCCTCGTGGGCGGCGCCACGCCCGATACCAGCGGCGCGCAAGCGGTGCTGAGCCTCAGGCGGCTCAATCGCGTGCGCGACGTCGACCCGCACAACAACACGATCACCGTCGAAGCCGGCGTCGTGCTCGCCGACGTACAGGCGCGCGCCGAAGCGGCGGCACGCCTGTTCCCGCTGAGCCTCGCGGCGCAAGGCAGTTGCACGATCGGCGGCAATCTGTCGACGAACGCGGGCGGCACAGGCGTATTGCGCTATGGCAACACGCGCGAACTGTGCCTCGGGCTGGAAGTGGTGACGCCACAAGGCGAACTGTGGGACGGGCTGCGCGGCCTGCGCAAAGACAACACGGGCTACGATCTGCGCGACCTCTTCATCGGCGCGGAAGGCACGCTCGGCATCATCACGGCGGCCGTGATGAAACTGCATCCGCAGCCGGCCGCGCGCGTGACGGCGCTCGCCGCGCTGCCTTCGGCGCATGCTGCGCTGGATTTTTTGTCGCTTGCGCAGCGTCACGCCGGACCGCTTCTGACGGGCTTCGAGCTGATGTCGGATTTCTGTCTGCGTCTCGTGAACCGGCATTTCCCGCAGATGCGCTATCCGTTCGCCGAACCGCACGCGCAGATCGTGCTGCTCGAACTATCGGATAGCGAAAGCGAAGAGCACGCGCGCGCACTCTTCGAGCGGATGATGGAAGCCGCGCTCGAAAGCGGTCACGTCGAAGACGCCGTGGTCGCGGAAAATCTCGCGCAGACGCAGGCATTCTGGAATCTGCGCGAGCACATTCCGCTGGCGCAGGCCGAGGAAGGGCTGAACATCAAGCACGATATCGCCGTGCCGATTTCGCGGATCGGCCATTTCATCGAAGAAACGGATGCGCTGATCGCGAAGGCCGCGCCCGGCGCGCGGATGGTGACGTTCGGTCATCTCGGCGACGGCAATCTGCATTACAACGTGCAGGCGCCCGAAGGCGGCAATCCGAAGCAGTTTCTCGCCCAGTACCAGAGCACGATGAATCAGATCGTCTACGACAGCGTGCATCGGCATCGCGGCAGCATCAGCGCGGAGCATGGCATCGGCCAGTTGAAGATCGACGAATCGGCGCATTACAAATCGGATGTCGAAGTGCGTCTGATGAAGACCCTGAAAGCCGCATTCGATCCGCTGAACCTGATGAATCCCGGCAAGGTGCTACGCTAACAGCATTGGTATCGAAGAGAGGCGTCCATGAAAATTCGCGTGCTGTCCGATCTGCATCTCGAATCCGACCAGCCGGAAATCATTCCGCACGCGGACGCCGATCTGGTCGTGCTGGCAGGCGACATTCACAACCACGCCGAAGGGCTGCGCTGGGCCGCCGAAACTTTCGACGGCGCGGTGCCCGTCGTCTACGTGCCGGGCAACCACGAGTATTACGACGGCGAGTTCGGCGCGCTCGAAGCGGCGATGCACGACGCCGCCGCGAGCGTCGACAACGTGCACTTTCTCAACAACGCGACGCTCGTCGATCCGCTCGGACAGTGGCGCGTGCTCGGGACGACGCTGTGGACCGACTTCGACCTTTACGGCAACGATGAAGCATCGCACGCGGCGTCGATCGCGGCGGCTGAGCGCGTGATGCTCGATTATCGCGGGCTGATTCAGGTGACGTGGACAGCGGGAAACGATCTGGGTGGGCAAGGCACGCTGCAGGACAACACGCCGCGCAACCTGACGCCCGCCGATACGATCGCGCTTCACCGTCGCGCGCGCGCGTGGCTGGAAGCGGAACTGACGAAGCCGTTCGCGGGCCGGACGATCGTCGTCACGCACCACGCGCCGCACCGGCGCAGTCTCGCCGAGCGTTATGCGGACGATGTCGTGTCAGCGGGGTTCGTCAACGATCTGCCGTCGCTGGTACGCGCGCCCGTGACGCTGTGGGTGCACGGCCATACGCATACGGCATTCGATTACGTCGAAAACGGCACGCGCGTCGTGTGCAATCCGCGCGGCTATCTCGACCGGCGCACGCGCGCGCTCGAAAACGCGGCGTTCGCGTGGGACAAGGTGGTCGAGGTCTGAGGCGTGAAAGCGGAGAATCAACGCCCGCGCATATCTTGCGAGCGACGCTGCCGCTCGTCGATCCGGATCGGCACGAGACGCGGCTGCGGCCGCAGGCGTCGCAGCAGATCGCGTGACGCCGCGACGCCGATCAGTCCGAGCATGACGGCGACGCCGATCATCAGCAGGTTGGTATCCATGGTGTCCTCTTCGATTCCAGATGTGCTTGCGTGCCGAAAGATGCCGGCCTGAATGACACGTTAGCAAACCCGATGCCGCGAGAAAGTAAGGAAGTGTTGCGACGCGGCAGCGGGATGTAACAGTCCGTCAAAAGGCTGCTCCATCCATATCGCACCGGGCGCGCACTATTTCAAGTGCGCGCGAACTTGCGCAGTTCGGCCTGATCGGCGGCGAGCGTCGGCGGCAGTTCGTCGCGCAGAAACTCGACCCACGTGCGGATCTTCGCGTCCAGATACTGCCGCGACGGGTACAACGCGTACACGTTCATTTCCTGCGAGATATATTCGGGAAGAATCCACACGAGTTCGCCGCTGCGCAGGCCGGCAATGGCCGAATAGATCGGCAACACGGCAACGCCCATGCCTTCGCGCACCGCCACGGCCATCGCTTCCGCGACGTTGATCTGGAAAGTGGACGCGCCCAGATGCAGCGTCTCCTGTCCGTTCGGGCCGTCGAAGGTCCATTCGTCGGCGGGCATCACGGGCGTGATCATCTGCAGGCAGGTGTGGCCGCGCAAATCGGACAGCGTCTGCGGCACGCCGTTGCGCTCCAGGTAATCCGGCGACGCAACCACCACGCTGAACGCGCTGCCAAGACGCTGCGAGACAAGCCCCGAATCGGGCAAGCTCTGCGCAAGCACGACGGCGACGTCGTAGCCTTCGTCGAGCAGATCGGGCATGCGCTGCGCGAGCGTCAGTTCGAGATGCACATCGGGATAACGCTGCTGATAGCGGCTCACGGCAGGCACCACGTAGTGCTGGCCGAAGCTCGTCATGGCGTGGACCTTCAGCTTGCCCGACGGACGCGCGTGCGCGTCGCTGGCCTCGGCTTCAGCCTGGTCGACGTAGGCAAGAATCTGCTCGCAGCGTTGCAGATAGCGCTCGCCCGCCTCCGTGAGCGCGATGCGGCGCGTCGTGCGATTCAACAGACGCGTGCGCAGATGCGCCTCCAGATCGGACACGGCGCGCGAGGCGTATGCCGTCGTCGTGTTCAGATGCTGGGCCGCGCCCGTGAAGCTGCCCGCCTCGACGACACGGACAAATACGCGCATGTTCTGAAGCGTATCCATGATTTACACCCAAATCTTTCAGTACGGGAAGGATTGTTGCACGATTTGGAAAGGCGATTATCTCATTCTCCGTAAGTATGCGTTACACCCTTACGGGTTATTCGCTAATTGATCGAAAAATATAATCCCCTACAAGGTTCTATAGCCAATTGGGGAGCAAATCGTGCAGTTTCCGGTAACGAAAGGGATCACCGCGCTGTCGGTTCTTACGATCTCGTTGATAATCGCCGGCTGCGCGAGCACGGGACACATCGCGCCCCAATCGACCAGCACGGAGCCCGCCTCGCTGGACGTCGGCGCCGCGATCCGCGCGGCCAATACCGATGCGCAATGGCCCGCCGCCGACTGGTGGCGCGCCTATAACGATCCGCAACTGAACGCGTGGATCGAACAGGCGCAAGCGGGCAGTCCGACGCTCGCGGCGGCGCAGGCGCGCGTACGCGAGGCACAGTCGTTCGCGGGCGTCGCGAAGTCCGCGCTGCTGCCGCAGGTGAACGGCAGCATGCAGATCCAGCGCAAGCAGTGGCCGGACAACGTCTTCTATGGTCCGGGCGAACTGGCCGGCCAGCAGTCGTGGAACAACACGGCTGAACTCGGCCTGTCGTATCACCTCGATCTGTGGGGCAAGGACAAGAACGCCGCTGAAGAGGCACTCGATATCGCGCACGCACGTGCCGCCGATTACCGGGCCGCACAGCTGGAGCTTCAGGCGAATATCGTGCGCGCCTATATCGAAATGTCGCTGAACTACGCGCTGCTCGATATCGCGAAACAGACGCTCGAACAGCAGGAACAGGTCGCCGCGCTGGCCAACCGGCGGCTGAAGGGCGGCATCGGCACGCAGCTCGAAGTCGCGCAGGCGGAAACGCCGCTGCCCGAGTACGAACGCCAGATCGACGCGCTCGAAGAAGAAATCGCGCTCGGCCGCAACCAGTTGGCCGCGCTCGCGGGCAAAGGCCCCGGCGCGGGCGATTCGATCGCGCGCCCGCAGCTTGCGCTGTCCGCCTTCGCGGGTCTGCCGTCGACGATGCCCGCCGAGCTGATCGGCCATCGCCCCGATATCGTCGCGGCGCGCTGGACGGTCGCTGCGCAGGCGCGCGGCATCGATGTCGCAAAGGCGGACTTCTATCCGAATATCGATCTGCTCGCGTCCGTCGGCGGCTATGCGGCGATGGGGCCGCTGTTCGGCTTCCTGAAATCGCAGGCAGGCGGCTGGACGGCGGGCCCGGCGCTGTCGCTGCCGATCTTCACGGGCGGACGCCTGCGCTCGCAACTCGGCGCGGCGGCGGCGGGCTACGACGTGGCCGTCGAGCAGTACAACCAGTCGATCGTCGGTGCGCTGAAGGAAATCGCCGACCAGGTCGTGCGGATGCGCTCACTCGATACCCAGCTGAAGGACGCGCAGCGATCCGTCGCGACGGCGAACAAGACCTATCAGCTCGCGCGCGAAGGCTATCGGCGCGGCCTGACCGACTACGTGAACGTGCTGATCGCGCAAACGCAGCTGTTGCGCGCGCAGGAAGGCGTCGCGAAGGTGCAGGCCGGACAGTTGCAGGCGCACGCGACGCTCGTGACGGCGTTGGGCGGCGGCGTGATCGACCCGTCGGACGGCCCTTCGCAAAAGGATGTGTTGCCCGCGCATGGCAAGGGCAAGAAGAGCGACAGCGCGAAACCGGACGACAAAGCCACCGCCAGCGCAATGAACGGCGCCTCGACCGGCACGCCGGCCGCCCACTGACAGGAGCGCCGCCGATGTCCTCGAACCCTTCCACGCCCCGTACGCGGCCGACGCCCAGCGCGCTCTACGCCGCGTTCGCCGACTGGGCGCGCACGGACGGCCGCACCTGGATTTACCTGTTCAAGGCGCTCGCCGCGTGCTTCCTCGCACTCGGCATCGCGATGAAACTCGACCTGCCGCAGCCGCGCACCGCGATGACGACCGTCTTCATCGTGATGCAGCCGCAAAGCGGCATGGTGTTCGCGAAGAGCTTCTACCGGATCTGCGGCACGCTGGTCGGCCTCGTCGTGATGATGGCGCTGATCGGCCTGTTTTCGCAGCAACCGGAACTGTTCATCATCTCGACGGCGATCTGGGTCGGCATCTGCACGGCGGGCGCGGCGCGTAACCGCAACTTCCGCTCGTACGGTTTCGTGCTCGCGGGCTACACGGCAGCGCTGATCGGCATCCCCGCTTCGCAGCATCCCGACGGCGCGTTCATGACGGCGCTCACGCGGGTCGCCGAAGTGGTGGTCGGCATTCTGTGTTCGGGTGTCGTGAGCGCGCTCGTGTTTCCGCAGCACGCGGGCGAGGAGATGCGCAGCACGGTGCGCGCGCGCTTCTCGTCATTCGTCGATTACGTGAGCGCCGCGCTCTCGGGCAAGGCCGATCGTGCGCGCATCGAGGACACCAACGCGAAGTTCGTCGCCGATATCGTCGGCTTCGAGGCCGTGCGCAGTGTGGCCGTGTTCGAAAGCCCCGATTCGCGGATGCGCAACGGCCGGCTGTCGCGCCTGAACAGCGAGTTCATGACGGTATCGACGCGCTTTCACGCGCTGCATCAGCTGATGAACCGTCTGCGTGTGTCGGGCGCAGCGGGCGCGACGGCCGCCGTCGCTACGCTCGAGCCGTACTTCCGCGAGATTTCGCCGCTGCTGAGCAAGTCGGGCGAACCGGTGTTGACGGCCGCCGATGCATCGCACGCGGCCGCGCAACTCGAAGCGTTCAAGGCAGCGTTGCCGAAACGCGTGCGCGCGAGCCGCGCCGCGCTCGAAAGCGACGCCGACGTGCCGCTGCTCGATTTCGACACGGGCGCGGAGCTGCTCTACCGCTTCGTCGACGATCTGCACGCGTACGCGGCGACATATGCGTCGCTCGCCGTCGCGACGCACGAGCGCGAACGCTGGATCGAACGCTACGAGCCGAAGACCAACGGCATCGCGGCGGGCGTCGCGGGCTTGCGCGCGGCGATCGTGATGGCGATCCTCGGCGCGTTCTGGATCGCGACCGCGTGGCCGAGCGGCTCGACGCTGACGCTGAACGCAGCTGCCGTGTGTGCGCTCGCGTCGTCGTCGCCGAACCCGACGCGCACCGCGTTCCAGATGGCGGCGGGCACGATCCTGTCGTCGACGCTAGCGCTGTTGCTGACGTTCGGCATCTATCCGCATATCGACGGCTTTGCGTTGCTGTGCGCCGCGCTCACACCGTTCCTCGCGCTCGGCGTATGGATGACCACGCGTCCGAAGCTCGCGGGCTACGGCGTCGGCTACTGCATTTTCTTCTGCTTCCTCGCGGGTCCGGACAACGTGATTCATTACGATCCGAGCGGCTTCATGAACGACGCCATTGCGCTCGCGCTGTCGATGCTGGTCGCGTCGATCGCCTTCGCGGTGCTGTTGCCGCCGTCGACGCCGTGGTTGCGCAACCGGCTGCTCGTCGATCTGCGCGCACAGGTGGTGCTGGCGTGCCGCGGCCGGCTCGGGCGCTTCTGGCGGCCGACGCGGCTACGGACGCGCTTCGAGAGCGGCGCGCGGGACCTGATGCATCAGATCAACGCGCTGGCGGCCAGCGAGCCCGGCGTGAAGCGTGACACGATGCGCTGGATGTTCGCGGTGCTGGAGATCGGCCATGCCGTGATCGACCTGCGCAGCGAAGTCGCGACGCTGCCGCGCGATGCGCGCTATGCGTCCTCGATGCCCTGGCGCGTCAGTCTGCGCGCGGCCTGTGCCGCCGTGGGCCGCCTGTTCGAGCGCCCGCGCGCCGTGCGGGTCGATCAGGCGCTGGCTGCGACGGCCGCTGCGATCGCCGCGCTCCAGCAGACGCTGTCCACGTTCACCCCGCCGCGCGACGAGCGACATCAGTTGCAACGCATTTTGAGTCATCTGCATTTCATCCGGAGCGCGCTGCTCGATCCGCAATCGCCGCTGGCACAAGCCGGCGACGGGAGCGATTCGAACCGTGACTCGCCACAAGGAGTTCGCCATGCCACGTGAGATTGCCGTTCTCGACGCGTACGTGCCCGCGATCGTGCTGCTGTTCGTTGCGGGCGCCGCGATCACCTGGCTGCTCGACCGCGCGTTAGCGTGGACGGGCCTGTATCGGGTCGTGTGGCACCCGTCCCTGTTCCGCGCGAGTTTGCTCGTGTGTGTGTGCGGCGTGCTGGGCCTCGCCGTTTATCGTTGATACGAGTCGAATCATGACAATCAGAAACATCATTGGGTTTATCGCGACGGCCATCGTGTTCGTCGTCGCGATCTTGATCGGGCGTGCGCTGTGGGTGCACTACATGGACGAGCCGTGGACGCGCGACGGCCGCGTGCGCGCCGAAGTCGTCAACATTGCGCCCGATGTGTCGGGAGCCGTGGTCGAGTTGCCCGTGCGCGACAACCAGTTCGTGCACAAGGGCGATCTGCTGATGCAGATCGATCCATCGCACTATCAGATTGCCGTCGAGCAGGCGCAGGCTGCCGTTGCCGCGCGCAAGGCCGAGCTGCAGATGCGGCGGGACGACGCGCAGCGGCGTGCGGATATGGATAGTCTCGTGGTGTCGAAGGAAAACCGCGAGAACGCGACGCATACGGCGTCTGCCGCCGAGGCGCAGTATCAGCAGGCGCTTGCCGCGCTGGATGCGGCGAAGCTCAACCTGGAGCGTACGCGTGTTGTGTCGCCCGTCGACGGGTATGTGACGAATCTGAACGTGTATCGCGGGGATTATGCGATTTCAGGTTCAGCGAAGCTGGCTGTCGTGGATAGCAACTCGTTCTGGGTGTATGGGTATTTCGAGGAGACGAAGTTGCCGCATGTGCGGGTTGGGGATAAGGCGGATATCAGGTTGATGAGCGGGGGGACGTTGAAGGGGCACGTGGAGAGCATCTCACGCGGGATCTATGATCGCGATAATCCCCAGAGCCGGGAGCTTCTGGCTGATGTGAATCCTACGTTCAATTGGGTGAGGTTGGCGCAGCGCGTGCCTGTGAGGGTGAAGATTGATTCGGTGCCTGATGGGGTGGTGCTGTCGGCGGGGACGACTTGTACGGTTGTTGTTACGCCTTCCTGATTTTTTGGTTTTGGTTTTGGTTTTGGTTTTGGGTGTGTTTTCGCTGGCATCCGCGATTCGTTAGCGTGCTTCATGCGTCGCCCCTGTGCGGGGCGGCACCTACTTTTCTTTGCC
>NZ_JAGUUD010000131.1:0-19948 GCF_020177535.1 Paraburkholderia sp. XV
GGTGCCGCCCCGCACAGGGGCGACGCCTGAAGCGAGATAACGAATCGCGGATGCCAGCGCAGAGTCAAATCGCAGATGCCAGCGAAAAGTCCAAACCCCCCACAGCGTCGCAGACAAAAAAAACCAAACAGGAGCAAAAATGTTCAGCACATCACTCTTCCTGACGTCCGCAGGTGTAGGCCTCGCCGTCGCCGCGCCAGTCGGCCCCATGGGCATGCTCTGCATCCGCCGGACGCTCACGGACGGCCCCCGCGCGGGCCTTGCAATCGGCCTGGGCATAGCCGGCGGCGACGCCATCTACGGCCTGATTGCTGCGCTAGGCCTGGTGAGCGTATCGCACTTCATGCTGGCCTACGACAAGCCGCTTCACATCATCGCAGGGCTATTCCTGCTCTATCTCGGCATCCGCACGATGCTGCAAAAAGACCCCGCCGGCAACGGCAACGGCAACAGCAACAGCAACAGCAGCGACAACCCCGAAGGGAAACTATCCAACATCGGCCACGCAGGCGCAATCAAAGCCTTCGCCAGCGCCCTGCTGCTCACGCTCACCAATCCGCAAACGGTCATCATGTTCGCCGCCCTCTTCACGACGCTCGCGCCGCGCGGTCCGTTTTCATCGAGTGTCGCGCTCACGACCGTGCTCGGCGTGTTCTGCGGATCGATCGCGTGGTGGTGCGTGCTCGTGACGGCCGTGTCGCTCGCGCGGCATGCGATCGGCCACAAGCTGCGCGTGATCATCGACCGCATCGCCGGGCTGGCGCTCGCCGTGTTCGGCATCGTCGAGGTCAAGCGCGCAATCTGACCGCCACACAGGCAATCCATGCGCGGGCGAGCCACGCCTCAAGCCCGCGCAAACCGCGCGCGCCACAAGCCATCGAGCGAATACAGCGCCAGCGCAATCCAGATCGCGCCATAGCCGATCAGCTGTGCCTGCCCGAACGGCTCGCGATAAATCAGCACGCCAATGATCAGCTGCAACGACGGCGTCACATACTGGATCAGCCCGAGCATCGAAAGCGGAATTCGCCGCGCGCCCGCCGCGAACAGCAACAGCGGCACGGCCGTGATCGGCCCGGCCAGCGCAAGCAGCACCTTCACGCCGAATGACGCCGAGCCGAACCCGCTCTCGCCATGCGACGACGCAAACAACAGATACAGCACGGCGACGGGAAACAGCAGCACAGTTTCGAGCGTCAGCCCTTCGAGCGCACCCAACTGCGCCGTCTTGCGCAGCAGCCCATAGCCCGCAAAGCTGAACGCGAGCGCAAGGCTGATCCACGGCGGATGGCCGTTTTCCCACGTGAGCCACAACACGCCGCACGCGGCGACCGCGACGGAAAGCCACTGCACGCGCCGCAAGCGCTCGCCGAGAAACGCAAGGCCGAACAGCACGTTGATCAGCGGATTGACGAAATAGCCGAGACTCGCCTCGACGATATGCCCCGCGTTGACGGCCCAGATATAGATGCCCCAGTTCGTCGACAGCAACAGCGCGCTCGCAGCGAAGCGCGCCAGCAGCCGGCGATCGCGCAGCACAGGCGCAAGCCAGCGCCACTGCTGCCGCACGGTGAGCACGATGAACAGAAACAGCATCGACCACACCATCCGGTGTGCCAGCATCTCAACCGGCGAAATCTGATGCAGCGACTTGAAATAGATGGGAAAGAGTCCCCACAAGGTGAACGCGAGCAATGCGTAGGCGACGCCGTAATTCATTTTTATCGGTCTGGGATGGGGGGCACCGGAAACGGGAGGAAGAAGCGGCGCGCTGACGTGCCATTCGGCAAATCCCCGGCGCCCGAAACGCTTATTGTAAGCTGTCTGTCGGGACGGCCCGTTGCACAGCATCCGCCCACATTCGTACGCGGCAGCGCCGGTTTTGCGACAATAGCGGACTTTCGCCGCGCCGCCAGCCAGCATGAACATCCATTGGGATCATCTGAACGGCAGCAGGACGCACGGCTACCGGCAAGCTCGCCCGCAACCTTTTACGACCGTCCGCGGTCCGCGCAATGGCACTTCCCCATATCGATCTCCTGTATTCCGCGTCGGGTCTGTTCGTCGGCTTTCTGGTCGGACTGACGGGCGTGGGCGGCGGCTCGCTGATGACGCCGATCCTCGTGCTGCTGTTCAACGTCCATCCGGCAACGGCCGTCGGCACCGACCTGCTGTACGCCGCCGCGACCAAGGCGACGGGCACGCTCGTGCATGGCGTGAAGGGCTCGATCGACTGGCAGGTGACGCTGCGCCTCGCCGCAGGCAGTGTGCCCGCCGCCACCGTCACGCTGATCCTGCTGCACCGCTACGGCATGACCTCGACGCGCGGCGGACATCTGATTTCCCTCGTGCTGGGCGTGGCGCTGCTGATCACCGCGATCGCGCTGATCTTCCGGCCTCAGTTGACGAAGCTCGCGGCCTCGCGCAAGCGCGCGACGGGCCAGGGCAGCACACTCGCGCTGACCATGCTGACGGGCGCGATCCTCGGCGTGCTGGTGTCGCTGACCTCGGTCGGCGCGGGCGCGATCGGCGTCACCGTGCTGCTGCTGCTCTATCCGATGCTGCCGACCATGCGCATCGTCGGCTCCGATATCGCGCACGCCGTGCCGCTCACGCTGCTGGCGGGCGCCGGGCACTGGCTGCTCGGCTCGATCGACTGGTCGATGCTGCTCTCGCTGCTGGTCGGCTCACTGCCGGGCATCGTGATCGGCAGCTATCTGTCGTCGAAGGCGCCCGAAAAATTGCTGCGCAATCTCCTTGCTGCGACGCTGACGCTCGTCGGCGTGAAACTCGTCCTGTCCTGATCGCGAGCGGACGCGCAGCCGTTCGCCTGCATCACTTGAAGAAGCGGCAGTTCAGATCGGTTTCGAACTGCCGGACCCAGTGGCCAGCCGTGTCCTCGTGATAGGACTGCGCCCAGCCGCCGCGCCGGATCGTCAGAAGACGCGAGCGATGCGAGGTGTCGTCGGGAACGTCGCTTGCGCTGATGTCGAAATGCGCGGGCGCAAAGCCGTGCCGCGCGCACACCAGTTCGAAAGCAGCGCGCTCGCCGATGGGAAGGTCGGTGTAGGTGAAGCGGATCGTGTCCATGGCCGTCGCTCCGTGAAGCTTCGTCGATAACTTCACAGTACTGCACCCGACGGGTAAATTGTGTGTCACGGCGCACAAGAACGAAGCTCCGTCGCGTTTGGGCGAGGGCTGGCGCACAGTCCGTTCTCAGGCGACGCGACACGCTCGGATTTCTGTCATACGCGTGTCATGCGGCCCGCCGCGTTTCGTACCACGCGTGGCGAGCCGCTTCCTCTATCGCATCACTTCGGCACGTTCACCGCACCCGCTCCGACCTGAATCGCGTCCGAGCCCGGGTTCATCGAAATCGCGGGAAGATTGGCCGTCGTCAGCGCGGGCGCCGCGCCTGCCGTGCCGCCGCGCGGCACCGTGCGGATCACCTGCGACGGCGGCAGCGCCGCGCCGCCCTTCAGGTGATTCCACATCAGGTTCAGCGCCTGGATGTTGTAGTAGTGCACCGGAATGAAGCGCGTGTCGAAACCGGCCACACCCAGGAACGCGTCGAAGTGCTGGCCGTTCAGCACTTCATAGAACGCGAGCTGGCTCTTCGAGCCTTCCGTGATGCTGTTCATCGCCAGATACGCGCGCGACGCGTGGTTCACGGGCACGAGCGCATCGCTGCGTCCCTGCACGATGATGGCCGGCTTGCCGTGCAGGTTCGCGTTCACGCGGATCGCGTTGACGTTCTGCTGCATGCGCGCGTCGCCCGCCGTCCACAACGCGCGCAGACACGCGGCACCCGCGAAGGCGGCGTCCGCCGTGGCGAACCGATGGTCCGCGCCGCCCGCCGGCGAGACGTTGTAGACGAGGTTGATGCCGTTGGTCGGCGGCACGCCGTTGCCGAGGCCGAACACCGAGGGCATCGGCGCGACGGCTGGCGCGACCCCCGCCGCGCCCGTCGCCGCGTTCGTCGTGCCGAAGCTGAAGTCGCACAGGTTGTCGGTCACGCTCGACTTCGTGTACGCGTTCGCATACGTGACAGCGACGGCCGGCACGGCCTGCGAATCCCACATCGGCGCGTGCAGCAGATCGGAGTCGGACTCGTAACCGGCAGCGTGCAGTTTCGCGAGCGCGTCGTTGGCCTGGCTCGCCGCGTCCGCCCCGCTCACGAAGCCGCCCGCCGCCAGCGACGCGCAGCGCGCCGTGCGGATCGCCTGGGTGGTCGCGAGCGGCAGCGCCGTCAGATATGGCGCGCCCGTCGCCGCCGTCGCGGCTGCCGCGCAAGGCATCAGCATGTTCGCGTAGGTCATGTAGTCCGCGAGCGGCGCGCCCGCCGTGGGAATCTGCGCGCCGCCTTCGAACACCTTCGCCGCCGACGCCATGTTCAGATTGATCTGCGGCTCGCCGACCACGACAGCCGTGATCCACCCTTGCGTGTCCTGCTCGGCGGCCGCGAGCGACGCGCCGCCGCCATTGCTGACGGAAGCCGCGATGGTGGTGATGCTGCCCGCGCCGTAGCGCACGCCATGCTGCTGTGCATTGTTGTTGACGGTCGGCGCGAACTGCTGGTTGAGCGCCCAATACGCGAACTGGATCGCTTCGAGCGTGTCGTGTCCCCAGTCCTGTTCGGGGTTCTGCTGCGAATGCGCATGCTTGAACGCGTAGCGGTTCGGAAAGCCGGCGTTGAACGACGCCAGATTCGCCGACGACACGTTCGCCGTGAAGAGGCTCGCCGTGCCCGCGCCCGCTGCCGTCGACAGCGTGCCGTTCATCAGCGTGACGAGCCCCGTCTGCATTTCTTCCGCGCCGTTACCGCTGCCTTTGTCGGTGTAGGCGACCGCGCAGCCGCGCTTGAGGCCCCACTCGCCCGCCGCCGAAATCGCGCCGTACACGCCACGCGAGCCCGACGACGTCGCCGTGACGATGCATGGATTATTCGGATCGAACGTGCCGGGCACCTGGACCATCAAGGTCACGTTCTGCTTGCCGGTGCCATTGTCGGCGTACGCAAGGTACTCTGTGCCGGCGATCTTGCCTTCGCCGAGCGTGTCGTTGCCGTTCAGATCGACGTTAGGCCCCCAGAAGCGGCCATAGCCGCCGTTCGACGACATGTCGACGAGCGCGCGATAGTTCGACCAGATCGCGAGCCGGCGCAACTCCGCCGCCGTCGGACTCGCCGCGTTCGCGAACGATGGCGCCGTTGCGGAACCGAGGCCCGTCTTGCCGAGCCCACCCGTCAGCAGATCGTCGCTGTTGCCGTCGTACGCCGTCGTGGTCACGCTGCCCGATACCACAAACGAGGGTAGTGCGTTGACGGTCTGGCTGTGATGATCGTCGCCGTGGCCACACGCGGCGAGCAGGATCGAAGTGGTGGCGAAGCAAAGCGCAGTGGCAGCACGTCTGAACAACAGTTTCCCTGTCATTACCGTCTCCATTGTCTTGTTGTCGATGCCGTATCGCGCCCATCCGCAACCAGCCTGCATACCTGCATGCAGCGCAGCGGGCGCGGGTGCGGCGGCTGGTCCAATGCAAGTTTCGCGCCGATCTGCTGCACGTCGCGGCGCCGTCGCCCGATGGCTTGCGTGACGCCGGTTCGCACGCGAAGAAACGCGCGGGCCAACACGCGTGCCGTCCTGATTCAGAGACACCGGCAGGCACGCGAGGCCCGCCGCAGTGACCTTGAAACAGCCGCAAACGCCCGCCACGCCAGCGTCTCCCCTGCTATGCGGGCGGTGTCCACGCAAAGAGACGCGATGCGAGCAGTCCCATTTCGTGGAGCCCGGGCCGCCTTCGCTTGCGCGTTGCCGCGCGCGCTTTGACGCCCGCCTGGATGCGCGCGCAACGAAGTGCGCCCAAAACGAAACGGGCTCCCGTTCGAAACGGGAGCCCGCTTGTCATTCTGACCGGTAAGCACGCAGCAACATTGCAGTGTGCCGTTCGTCAGGCGACCGGTTGACGGCTGCCCGCGAGCCGGATCATGGTCCGGCCTGCACGGGCGCGGCCCTTGCCGCTTATTGCTGCTGGACGTTGATCTTGTTCGACACCGACGTCACGCCAGCCACGCCCTTCGCGACTTCGCCAGCCTTCTGGATCTGGTCGTTGTCGGGGGCCGTGCCCGTCAGCGTGACTGCGCCGGCACGGGCGCGGACGTTGATGTTCGACACGTCGAGGCCTTGCGTCTTCGCGAGGGCCGAGCGGACCTTCTTGCCCAGCGCGCGGTTTTCCGACTTGGCAGCCTTCGAATTGGCGGCAGGTGCAGTTGCCGTCGTGCCGGTGGACGTGGAGTCGCTTGCCTGGGCATACGCGTGGCATGCAACAACCATTGCGACAACACCACCCAGTGCCTTCAGAAAATCGACCGATTTCATACCTTCTCCTTTTTGCTTGGTTTGGACCGCGTTTGACTGCGGCTTGGTTACGACTACGTGAGGCCCGACTGCACGCGCGCGAAGGCGCGACGAGGCATGGCGAGCCAGGAGCGTTGTCACGGTCTGCGAGAGAGGCATTGGAAAGGATGACGGCCGGCGCGATCCAGCGCGCGGCGGTGCATGACACCGGCCGTGCGCCGCGCGGTTGGCAGCGTGCCCTGGTCTCGTCTGTCTCGCCGGGTCGCGCTGCGCCAACGTCGATGCGCGGCAGCGTTGCCAATGTAATCTAGCCGCGCAAGTTCTGCAAAGGATATCGCGCGTTCTGCACGGTTCCTGTTGCGGCCCGTTCCCGTCCGGGGCAAAACGGAACGGCCGTGCCAGATGTGCTTCGACGGCCCGCCGTGGGGGCGCCGTGAGCCGCATCCCGTCTTTCCAGGTCACTTTTTGTTACGCGTTTACGGCCCCGCGCGCCCGCCGCACGCGCCGCCGCGGCGTCAATCTCCTGTACCATCGGCGCGAATTCATCCGACAGCACAAGCATTCCCATGAAGCCTTCCGACGGACGTCGCCCGGAACGCCCCTCTGAGCGCAAGCCGCCCCACCTCGTCGCCCGCTTCGTGGCGATCTCCTGGCGCGATCTCGCCGTATCGTTCGGCCCCATCCTGATAATCAGCGCAATAGCGATCTACGTCGCCGTGCGGCTGATCCAGCCCGCCCCGCCCAACACGCTGACGATGGCGGCCGGACCCAAGGGCAGCACCTTCTGGGTCGCCGCGCAGAAGTACAAGGAAATCCTCGCGCGCAACCGCATCACGCTCAACGTGCTGGAGACGGAAGGCTCGCTGGACAATTACCGGCGACTGGCCGACCCGCACGCGGACATCGACGTCGGCTTCGTCCAGGACGGCATCGCGCCGTCCAAAACAACTGACGATCTGATGTCGCTCGGCAGCGTCTCGTATGTGCCCGTGGCGATCTTCTATCGCGGGCCGATGATCACGCTGCTGTCGGAGTTCAAGGGCAAGCGCATCGCGATCGGCGCCGAAGGCAGCGGCACGCGCGAGCTCGCGCTGCAGTTGCTGAAGGCGAACGGCATCACGCCCGACGGCCCGACGAAGCTGCTGCCGCTGTCCGGCGACGACGCAGCCAAAGCGCTGACGGAAGGCAAGATCGACGCGGCGATCCTGACGGGCGACTCCGCGCAGCCGCCCGTGATGGGCAAGCTGTATCGCACGGCGGGCGTGCAGTTCTACGACTTCACGCAAGCCCCCGCCTACGCGAAACGCTTCCCGTATCTGACGCAGCTCGAAATGCCGATGGGCTCGTTCGATCTCGGCAAAAACCTGCCGTCGACCACGCTGCACATGATCGCGCCGACGGCCGAACTGGTCGCGCGCGATTCGCTGCATCCGGCGTTGTCGGATCTGCTGATCGATGCGGCGCACGAAGTGCACGGCAAGGCGACGGCATTGCAGCGGGCGGGCGAATTTCCCGCGCCGCTCGCGCACGACTTCCCGATCAGCGAGGACGCCGCCCGCTACTACAAGTCGGGCAAGAGCTTCCTGTACCGGGTGCTGCCGTTCTGGCTGGCGAGCCTCGCCGACCGGCTGCTGGTCGTGCTGGTGCCGATCATCGTCGTGCTGATTCCGGGGCTGCGGCTCGTGCCGTCGCTGTATGCGTGGCGCGTGAAGTCGCGCATCTACCGCTGGTACGGCGCGCTGATCGCGATCGAGCGCGAGGCGCTCAACGAGACGTCGGCGGCCGAGCGCGAGGCGCTCATCGTGCGGCTTGACAAGATCGAGGAATCGGTCAACGGTCTGAAGATGCCGCTTGCGTATGCGGATCAGTTCTATGTGCTGCGCGAGCATATCGGCTTCGTGCGGGCGCGCCTCACACGCGATTCGGACGCGGCTAGCACGCCTCACAGGGCTGCCGCGGCGGCTGAAGGTCCCGCCGCCGGCCGCGCTGAAGCCCGTGCGGCAATGCACGAGAGCCACGCGGCGCAAGCGCATCACGACCATCCCGAAAGCCACTCAAGCGACGATAGCGAAACCAGGCCCGGCGGCGACCATCCTGCCCGCACCTCTTGACGGCCGCGAGCGCGTGCGCCCGGCCAACGCCGCGCCAACAGTGGCCGCGGTAACGCCATTTTGTGAAATGATGCGCACGCGGCGTGCTCCGCGTAAGATCGAAACAATCACAACGGGCCGGAGCGCTCATCGCCGACGGCCCGCCGATTCCGGCAACCGGGAGACATCATGACCGATGGCATCGACGCCACGCAGCCACTGTGGTTTTACGACTTTGTCTCACCGTTCTCGTATCTGCTGCTCGAACAGCACGACAAATGGCCCGAGTTGCCGTTCGTGCTGACGCCCGTGTTGCTGAACGATCTGTATCGCCACTGGGGCCAGCGGGTTGCGTATGACGTTCCCGCGAAACGCATTTTCACGTACCGGTACGCGCTCTTTCGCGCGGAGCAGCTGGGCATTCCGTTCCGCATGCCGCCCGCGCATCCGTTCGATTCGACCAAACCGATGCTGCTGTCCATTGCGCTCGGCTCCGACCTGCAAACGGTGCGGGAGATTTTCCGCTTCATCTGGCGCGACGGACGCGACCCGTCGAGTGCCGACGGCTTCGCCGCACTGTGCGAAAAGCTGAACGTGCCGAATGGCCAGGAACTGATCGAGCGCGAGGCGACGCGCGCGCAGCTGATGCGCAATAGTACCGACGCCATTGCGATCGGCGTGTTCGGCGTGCCGACGTTCTGGCTGAACAAGCAGTTGTTCTGGGGCGAAGACGCGCTGCCGATGGTGCTCTATTGCGCGCGTACGCCGAACTGGCTCGACTCGAAGGAAGTGAAGCGGATCACGTCGCTGCCGTCGGCGCTGTCGAAGGCCTGAGCGCGCTTGACGGGGTTCGCCGGCCAGCGGCGGGTGCGCTGCCTTGCATCGCGTGACATGGCGTGGTGCCCGGCAAGTGGGCGAATCGCCAGCCGTGATGCCCGTCATAGGGCATGCGCTATGGCCCGCGCAGGGCAAAACGGCCTAAGGTTATAGCTTCGCGCGCGCATGCGGCGAGGCGTCGGGCACGAGGACGCCGCGGCATGCGCAATGCACCGTTCGACACACGCATTCGAAAGCCTTCAAAGGGCCTTCCCCGCCCCGCCGATTCATGGACGACAACGCCGCTTCACTCGATATCTGGCTCGTGCGTGTGCTGCGCACGCTGCTCGTCGAGCGCAGCGTCACGCAGACCGCGTTACGGCTGAACCAGACGCAGCCGGCCATCAGCACCGCGCTGCGCAAGCTGCGCGAAACGCTGAACGACCCGATTCTCGTGCGCGGCAAGTCGGGCATGGTGCCGACGGAGTACGGTGAATCGCTGCTCGCGTCGGTGCAGAAGGTATTGCGCGACGTCGATTTCGTCGCGACGCCGCACGGCGACTTCGATCCGGCTCGCTCGCGCCGCACATTCCGCATCGCCGCACCCGACTATCTGAACGACTTCTTCATGCCGACCGTGATCGCGCAATTCCGCGAGGCGGCGCCGCATGCGCGGCTCGAGATCGAGTCGCTCGGCCCGCTGCTCGATCATGCGTGCGCGCTCGATGCCGGCGAGCTCGATCTGGTGATCGGCAACTGGCCGAAGCCCGACGGGCGCTTCGAGCGCAGCGACCTGTTCTCCGATACCGTCGTGTGCATGATGCGCGCCGATCATCCGCTCGCGAAAGCGCCGCTCACGCGCGACGCCTATCTCGCCGCGCCACATCTCGCGCCCGCTCACTACAGCGGCGCGCGCGGCGGTGCGATCGATATGGGCTTTGCGCGCGCGCAGGCGGCGAGGCGCATTGTCGCGACACTGCCGTACTTCGGGCTCGTGCCGCAAGTGCTGCTGCAATCGGACCTCATCTTCACGACGACGCGCCGCTTTGCGCTGCATTATGCGGAGATGCTGCCGCTGGCCGTCGTCGATGTGCCGATTCCGTTTCCGCGCATCAAGTGCTACCAGATGTGGCATCCGCAGCCGGACCGGCCTAGCGATATCGAGTGGTTGCGCGGCCTGATGGCGCAAGTGTCGGAGATGCTGGTGGCGAAGAAGGCGCGGCGCGCGCGCGGGGCGGCGAAGGAATCGACGGGGGAGAAAAAAACGGACGCCGCAAGTCACCCCGCTGCGCCCGTGGGAGGAACCGCTCGGTAGATCACGCGCCCGCCTGATCTTTACAAAGGATGACGATCCATCCGCCGTTGATTCGCTACGATGTTTCACCTGCTCAAAAGCGGACGGCGGCTCATGGCGACAGAACTCAAAACGGATGCCTGGCATCGCTACATGATGTATCGGAGCGATGACGCGTCGCATGTGCAATTTGCGTCGACGGCGAACGGACAAACGGCCATCGAGGCGGGCAAGAAGTTCGCCGGTCGAGCGCGCTCGGATGTCTGGGCAAAAGACATGGCCCTCGTAGGTCGCGTGCGGCGGTTTCTTGGCGCGAATTTTCACTGGCACGCGCGCCTTTCGAAGTCAGGTTCGGATCTCGAAGTCGTCGAGATGCTGCAACTGATGGTGCGCGGCGGTTCCATCCATGTGGTTGCGCAGGAGCCAGCGCGCGTCGGAAGCGTGGCGTCGGTAACGGAAAATCCAAAGTCGTCGTTCTGGGGCTCAGACCATTACAGTCATATCTTCGACGTACCGTTCGCCGACCGCTACCAGGCCCAGCTCGAAGCGATGAACGCCGGCGGCCCGAGCTTGTCCGATATACGCGCCATGAATGACAGCATCAATGTGGAGTTCATGCATGCAGCCGTGCTGGCCGATCCGCTCGGGACCCTGCCCGTTTTTGCGCGGGCTGGATGGGTCAGCAAGTACGGATTGCCTGATCTGTCGGAATACGGTATGGATCGAAATGCGGATGCCAAATCTTTTGCTGGCGACGCATCCACAACTTTCACGAACAGTCCGCCATTTGGATACGAACCTGACCAGTCCGAAGATAGCAGCGTCATCGACATCGCTGCACGAGGCCTGAGCGAAGCGGAAGAAGCTGAATGCGACGCAATGTATGAGGCTCGCATGACATACTGCAACGCCTTGAGCAAAATGTACGGCAACGACGCGCGTACTTACCTCGCGTGCAAACAACAGGCGTTCCAGGATTACCAGGCATGCAGGGGCTACTAATGACCGAATATTTTGTTTCTTACTATGACCCCGATACCGCGACAATCAAAACAGGATTCGTCGATGCTCGCGTGTTCAAAGATGTTCGTATGAATCTGGCCATGGAACACGAGGTTGGGGCAAGCAATCCTATCAGCGACGAATTCGCACGCCGTTTTGGCGGCGCCGCCCTTCTCTGGTTTGCGACGCAACATCCCGAGCTACGCGAATTTCTTGAGATCACAGACGGCAAGGGCAGCAAGATCACGCTCTAAGAACGAGCAGCCCGGTAAGGTCGCACATGAATTCGACACACCGATACACGACGCCGAGATGACTGGCGTGACCTATTAAGGACAGACCGAAGCGTAAGCATCGATCTCAATCTGGCGGCCCGCGGGATCAAGCTGATGTTTTCGGGGATGCAGGCATTCCGCGCTAACGACTTTGGATTGCAGAAGGTCTTGTCACGCGTGCTTCTCTCAACGTCTCACAGGTTCTCGGCCGATGAGATACGCGACTATGTCCAATCGGCTCACAGTCAGCACGATTACAAAGCTTCTTGAGCGGATCAAAAGGTCGCAGAAATCGACGCGGCGATCTCCCGAGACAAACTCGTGCTGTTCGTGATCGAGCCGCCTGTCGGAGTGGAAATCGTCGTCCTGTGCGAGAAGACGCAGATTGTCGAAGAGAAAAAAACGGACGCCGCAAGTCACCCCGCTGCGCCCGTTGGAGGAACCGCTCGGTAGATCACGCGTCGACGCAATGCACTTCCTGAACAGACGGAAGAACTGCCAGCGAAACCTGCTGCGACCTCACCTGCAACAACTCCGCGCACACCGCCACCGCAATCGACGGCGGCGCCTTATCGACGATCCCGGGCACGCCGATCGGGCACGTCATCTCGAACAGCCTCTGCGGATCGACACCCCGATCGAGCAAACGCCGCTCGAACTTCACGCGCTTCGTCTTCGAGCCGATCATTCCGAAGTACGCAAAATCGCGCCGCCGCATGATGCGCTCGGTAAGCGCGAAATCCAGCGCATGGTTGTGCGTCATCACGAGAAAGAACGCGCCGGCAGGCGCCGCGTCGACGATGGCGCCGGGCGTGTCCGTCGCTTCGATCTGCACGTTCGCGGGCACTTCGTCGGGGAACAGTTCGTCGCGTTCGTCGACCCATTGGACGACGCACGGCAACCGGCCAAGCAGCGCGACGAGCGCATGGCCGACATGGCCCGCGCCGAACAGCACGATGTGCATCGGCGGCGGCAACTGCGTCGCGTGGCCGCTGCGCCGGCCAATCTGAACCGGCGTCTGCGCGACAGTCGAAACGTGCATCATGACGAACGCCCTCTCCTGAAGTTTACTGTCCAGCAGCGCGAACCGCACGGACAGCCTTGAGGATTTCCTCGCCGGTCGCGGGCGCGTTCAGCGGCGGATTCACCTTGTAGTCGCCGACAGCAGCGACGGCATCGCGGATCGCGAAGAACACCGAGAACGGCAGCAACAGCGGCGGCTCGCCCGTCGCCTTCGAACGATGGATGCTGTCCTCTGCGTTGCGGTTCTTGAAGAGCCGCACGCGGAAATCGGGCGGCGTGTCGTTGACGGTCGGGATCTTGTAGGTGGACGGCGCGTGCGTCATCAGCTTGCCGCCCGCGTTCCACCACAACTCTTCCGTCGTCAGCCAGCCCATGCCCTGAATGAAGCCGCCTTCGACCTGTCCGACGTCGATGGCAGGGTTCAGCGACGCGCCGACGTCGTGCAGCGCATCGGCACGCAACACGCGCATTTCGCCCGTCAGCGTGTCGATCACCACTTCCGACACAGCCGCGCCGTACGAGTAATAGAAGAACGGCCGGCCTTGCAGCTTCGCCTGATCCCAGTAGAGCTTCGGCGTCGCGTAGAAGCCATCGGACCACAACTGCACGCGAGCGAGGTATGCCTTCGCGATCACTTCCTCGAACGGCACGATGGCGTCGCCAACCAGCACGCAGTCGCCCGCGAAACGCACCTGCGCTGACGTCACCTCGCCCGCGCCGAACTTTTCGGCAGCGAATGCGGCAAGACGCTCGCGCAACTGGCGCGCGGCATCCTGTGCGGCCTTGCCGTTCAGGTCCGAACCCGTCGATGCCGCCGTCGCCGACGTATTCGCAACCTTCGACGTATCCGTCGCCGTGACGCGCACGCGGTTGAAGCTCACGCCAAGCTCATGCGCGACGACCTGCGCGACCTTGGTGTTCAAGCCCTGGCCCATCTCCGTGCCACCGTGATTCACCAGCACCGAGCCATCGGTATAGATATGAACGAGCGCGCCCGCCTGGTTGAAGTGCGTCACGTTGAACGCGATGCCGAACTTGCAAGGCGTGAGCGCGAGCCCCTTCTTCAGCACCTCGTTGTTGCGGTTGAATTCGAGAACTTCCGCACGACGCCGGCGGTAATCGCTGGTTGCTTCGAGTTCGTCGATGAGTTCGTGTATCACGTTGTCTTCGACGATCTGCCCATACGGCGTCTGGTTGCGCTCGGTCTTGCCGTACAGATTGCGGCGGCGCACGTCGAGCGAATCCTTGCCCAGCGAGCGCGCGATGTCGTCCATGATGTACTCGATTGCGAACGCGCCCTGCGGACCACCGAAGCCGCGGAATGCCGTATTCGACTGCGTATTCGTCTTGCCGCAAAAGCCGTCGATGGCGACGTCCGACAGAAAGTACGCGTTGTCGAAATGGCACACGGCCCGCGTCATCACGGGACCGGACAGATCCGCGGAGAAGCCGCAGCGCGAGGTCATGTCGACCGTCACGCCTTCGATCACTCCTTCGTCGTCGTAGCCGACGTCATACGTATAGTGGAAATCGTGGCGCTTGCCCGTGATCATCATGTCGTCGTCGCGGTCCGGGCGCAGTTTCACCGGGCACAACAGCTTCCACGCCGCGAGCGACGCGCAGCACGCGAACATGCTCGATTGCGATTCCTTGCCGCCGAAGCCGCCGCCCATGCGCCGGCACTCGACCGCCACATTGTGCGAATGCACGCCGAGCATGTGCGAGACGAGGTGCTGCATTTCGGTGGGGTGCTGGGTCGAGCAATACACGAGCATGCCGTCGTCGTCCTTCGGCACCGCGTAGGAAATCTGCCCTTCCAGATAGAACTGCTCCTGGCCGCCCAGCAGCATTTCGCCCGCGTCGCGATGCACGGCGCGTTGCAGTTTCGACGCGGCATCGCCACGCGCGAGCTTCATCGGTGGGATGACGCTCTGGTTCGCGGCGCGCGCCTGCTGCGCCGTCAGCACGGCGGGCAGTTCTTCAAACTCGATGTCCGCGCGACGCGCGCCAAGACGCGCCGCATCGTGCGACGTCGCAACGACGATGAACATCGGCTGGCCGACATACTGGACGACGCCATCCGCGAGAATCGGATCGTCGCCCTTGACGATCGGCGCGCAATCGTTGTGGCCGGGAATATCGGCCGCCGTGAACACAGCGACGACGCCGGGCGTCGCGCGCACTTTATCGAACGACATCGACAGGATTTTCGCGTGCGCTTTCGGTGACGTGCCCAGCGCCGCGTGCAGCGTGCCCGCGAGTTCGGGAATGTCGTCGGTGTAGGTGGCGCGGCCGCTGACGTGCAGATGCGCGGATTCATGCGGACGCGACACGTGGACTTGCGTGAATTCGGCGAGTTCTTTCGCGTCCTTCAGGAACGGTTCGGCTTGCTGGTTCATTCGGTTGGTTCTCCGTTTCCTTTTTGTCCGTCAGGCCGCAGCGCCTGCTGCCGATACCGCGCGCACGTCGAGGGCGCTCTTTTGCAGCGGATTGTTCGGGCGCGTTTCGAGCCAGAAGCGGTACAGCGTGTTCGTTGCGGCTTCGAGACGGTAGTCACTGGTTGCGCGCATATCGCTGAGCGGCTGGTAGTCCTTCGCGAGCGCGAGCATGGCGATCTGCGCAGTCGCTTCGTGCCACTCGTTGTCGGCGAGCGCGGCTTCAGCGTGCGCCGCGCGCTTCGGCGTCGCGGCCATGCCGCCGAACGCGATGCGCGGCTCGCGGATCGTCTCGCCGTCGGCGATGAACGAGAACGCGGCGCACACGGCGGAAATGTCCGAGTCGAAGCGCTTCGAAATCTTGTAGGTACGGAACTTGAAGTGCTTGCGAGCCTCGTTGCGCGCGGGCACCTTCAGCGCCACGACGAACTCGTGTTCGGCCATATCCTTCTTCTGATACGCGAGGTACAGATCTTCGAGCGCCAGCTCACGTTCGGTCTCGCCGCCGCGCAGCACGACGCGCGCGCCTAGCGCGATCAGGCCCGGCATCGAATCGCCGATGGGCGACCCGTTCGCCACATTGCCGCCGATCGTGCCCGCGTTGCGGATCGGCAGCGACGCGAAGCGCTGCCACATTTCGGTAAGTTCGGGGTATTGCTTCACCAGTTCGGCATACGCGCGTTCGACCGTGACGCCCGCACCGATCTCGATCCAGTCTTGCGTCACGCGAATCGTCTGCATTTCCGCGATCTGGCCGACGTACACGATATGACCGAGGTCACGCATCATCTTCGTGACCCACAAGCCGATGTCGGTGCTGCCGGCGAGAATGCGCGTGGTGGGCGCGTCGGCCTTGATCTTCGCGAGCGCGGCGACCGTGCGCGGCGCATCGAACTGCTGGCCGTTGCATTCGTAGTGGAAGGTTTCGCCGCGTTCGAGCGCCGCGAGTTTGCCGGCGAGCGCCTTCACGTCGACGGGTGCTTTCGGCGCGGGCAGTTCGAACATGCGCTCGGCCGCTTCGATGATCGGGCGATAGCCGGTACAGCGACACAGGTTGCCCGTCAGCGCGTTGGCGATATCGGCGCGGTCCGGCACGGTCCTGTTTGCGCACGAATGCTCGTGGCCGTGCTTCTCATACATTGACCACATCGACATCACGAAGCCCGGCGTGCAGAAACCGCACTGCGAGCCGTGACACTCGACCAGCGCTTCCTGCACGGGATGCAGGCTGCCGTCCGGCTGGCGCAGGTCTTCGACGGTGAAGAGCGCCTTGCCGTCGAGCGTCGGCAGAAACTGGATACACGCGTTGACCGCCTTGAAGCTGACGCCGCCGGTGTCGTTGCGTTCGCCGATCACGACGGTGCACGCGCCGCAATCGCCTTCCGCGCAGCCTTCCTTGGTGCCCGTGCAGCGCGCGTCTTCGCGCAGGTATTGAAGGACGGTGCGGGTGACGGGTGCGTCGGTGATCTCACGGATCGCGTTGCGATGGTAGAAGCGGATCGGCTGGCTCATGTCTCGTGCTCGTTTCGGTTGTTCGCGTCCGCGTGGGGCGAGCGGACGGTGCGGCTGATGGTTCGAAAAGTAGCATCATCAATATTCACAACCCATAGGTCCGATCGCATGGAGGACATATAGCTGGAGCGATAAATTGAGACGGCGGCGGAGCCTCGAGCTTATATTGTGATGTCTTATTCTCAGTATATTCGTTTGTTTTACTTCTAAACGGACAAAAGCTGCCGCAGCGACACCGACGGAAGCAGTGTCCGAGTGTCAGAAAAATTGATGGAAAACCGTCAGATGACGCGACGAGCCCGTTTTTTGGGCGACAAAATTATTAAGCAAACCCTGCAAGTGAATCGGTTCCATGGGAAAATCATGGCTTCCCGCCAAATTCAAGTCTCGTTTTCCCCATGTCCGCCGACTCCGCTACACCGCGCAGCGAATTTGCGACCACTTTGCAGATCATTCCGGTCGTTTTTTTCACGTTTCTTTGTTATCTGACGATCGGCATTCCGCTCGCGGTGCTGCCGGGCTACGTCCACGACGACCTTGGCTACAGTGCCGTGATCGCGGGTCTGGCGATCAGCGTGCAGTACTTTGCGACGCTGGCGTCGCGTCCGCTCGCCGGCCGTTCGGCGGATACGCTTGGGCCGAAGAAGACGGTGACGATCGGCTTGATTGGTTGCGGCGTGAGCGGCGTGCTGTTGCTGCTGGCGGTGCTGCTTGGCCGGTGGCCGACGTTGAGTCTTAGTCTTCTGGTGCTGAGCCGGCTGGTGCTGGGCTTCGGCGAGAGCCTGTGCGGCACGGGCGCGATCTTGTGGGGCATCGGGCGGGTCGGCACGACGAACAATGCTCGCGTGATTTCCTGGAACGGCATCGCGACCTATGGCGCGCTCGCGATTGGCGCGCCGTTGGGCGTCGCGATTGCGCATAGCGTGGGGTTTTTTGCGCTTGGGGTTGTGGTGATTGTGCTTGCGGCGCTGGGGTTTTATCTGGCGCGCCTGATTGCTGCTGTGCCGGTTGTGCATGGCGAGCGGATGTCGTATCGCAGTGTGTTTACCCGTGTGCTGCCGCACGGTATCGGGCTTGCGCTTGGGTCGGCCGGGTTTGGGTCGATCGCGACTTTCATCACGCTGTTTTATGCGGCGAACCACTGGCCGAATGCGGCTTTGTCGTTGACCGTGTTCGGTACGTTGTTCATCGGCGCGCGCTTGCTGTTCGCCAACACGATCAAGACGTATGGTGGTTTTCGTGTCGCGATCGCTTCGTTCTCTTTTGAGTGCGTTGGGTTGCTGTTGCTGTGGCTTGCGCCGGAGCCGCATATTGCGCTTGCGGGCGCTGCGTTGACCGGGTTTGGTTTCGCCCTGGTGTTTCCGGCGCTCGGCGTCGAGGCGGTTGGGCTTGTGCCGCCCGCCAGCCGCGGCGCGGCGTTGTCGGCTTATTCGGTTTTTCTCGATCTGTCGTTGGGGATTACGGGGCCGCTGGCCGGGTATATCGCTGGTGAATTTGGATATGGGTCAGTGTTCCTGTTCGCAGCTGTTGCCGCTGCGGCGGCTGTTGCACTGTCCACTATGCTTTATTTGCGCAATGCGCGGACGCCTAATGCGCCTGCGGCGGCCTAAGGTTGGCGCTTGCAGCGGGCGGTTGGGTTTTGGGTTTCTGCTTTTCGGTTTGGTTGTTTTTGGGTTTGCTGGTGTTGGGTTGGGGTTGGCTTTGTAGCGCGGCTGGTTTGGTTTGCTTATGTCTGCGCTGGCATCCGCGATGCGTTAGCTCGCTTCAAGCGTCGCCCCTGTGCGGGGCGGCACCTACTTTTCTTTGCCGCCGTGTACAGACTGGAGACATGGTTGACACATGTACAGAGACATCGCTGACACATGATGGTCAGGGTTTTGCTGCCTTCAGGTCAAGTTTTGCGACCCGCTGATGGGCGAACCAGATGTCGATCACACCGTCTTCGTCCTCGCTCGGGCGGGCGGCCACCTGCAGTCCCTTGAGTGCGATCGAGAGCTTCAGTTTCTCGCCGCGCACGCGCACCACGCCGCTTGAGTTGACCCGTAAAACCTCGTCGCCGCAGCGGTATTCGGGCTCTGGCAGCCGCCCAGGCATCCTGCGCAGGCTGCACGCGTAGCGGGTGAGCGGCACCGCCATTCCCAGTGCCTCGTGCGGACGCTCGGTGTTGTACACCTGCCGCCAGCGATCCAGTTCCCGCTGCACGTGCTCGTGCGTGGTGAACGCATGCCGCTGCAACACTTCGGCCTTCAGCGAGCGGTGAAACTGTTCATCCTGCCGTTGGTCTGCGGGTGATACGGCCGGCTATAGCTCACATGGATGCCCAGCCGGATCAGCCAGACCGCGAGCTCGGTGAGCTGGCCCGGCGCGCTGGGCGAGCCCCATGGCGCGCCGTTGTCGGTGTTGATGCACGAAGGCAGCCCGTAGCAGCGGAACGCCCGCTCCAGCGCTTCCTGCACGACCTGCGTGGTGGTGCGCGAGCAGGCGCTCAGCACGACGTTGTAGCGCGAGTGGTCATCGATGACCGTCAATGGCGCGCAGCGTCCGCTCTCCAGGGTCGGGAAGTCACCCTTGAAGTCCATCTGCCACAGCGAGTTCGGATACTCGTGCTCGAAGCGCTGCCAGTGCTGGCGCTGGCGCGACGCCTGTTCATCGATGAGCCCGTGACGGCGCAGGATCTCAGTGATCGTGGCGGGCGCGGGAATCTGTGTTTCGCCCAGATCGCGCAGGCGCTGGGCGATCTTGCGCCCGCCCCAGCCGTGCGCCTGGCGCATTTCGAGCACCCGCGCCTCGATGGTCTGCGCTGAGCGTTTGGGACTGTGATGCGGGCGGCGGGAGCGGTCGGCCAGGCCCTTGATGCCTTCCGCCCTGTGACGGGCCAGCCACTTGTAGCCGGTCTGGCGGGTGATCGTGTATTTGCGGCACAGTTCGCTGAACGCGAGCGCCTGTGTGGCGGCCTCACGGACGAAATCTTCGCGGCGATTCATGATGTCTTTTACATCCCAGGGCATGGTTGAAAATCCGGGCGTTTGATTACCCGAAAGTGTCAACGATGTCCCTGTACACCTGTCAGCGATGTCTCCAGTCTGTACACCGCCGCAAAGAAAAGTAGGCAAAAGAAAGCGGCTCACACCGCCAATTCTTGACG